>CAYQQA010000038.1:689-6720 GCA_964419805.1 Candidatus Woesearchaeota archaeon | reverse complement strand
ATGCCATCATCACTTTCCATAAGCGAGCTCCAAAAAATCAAACCTGAAAAAATAAAAAAATACAAAAAAGATTTTCAAAAACTTTCAGATGTAATAATTTTCGACAGCGGGGCAGGTCTTGGCAAAGAAGCAATTTCAATAATTGAAATGGCCGATGAAATAATAATTGTCACAAACCCCGAAATCGCCGCAGTTACCGACGCGCTGAAAACAATCAAACTCGCGGAAGAACTTAACATTCCTGTTAAAGGAATAATTGTAACAAGAGTAAAAAAAGACAAAATAGAACTCTCCCCCGACACTGTCAAAGACATGCTCGAAGCTCCAATTCTCGGAATGATTCCAGAGCACAAAGACGTTCAACGCTCATTAAAAATCCGCGACGCAGTGGTTCACACACATCCAAAAAGCATCCCTGCACGCGCGTACAAAGAAATCGCATCAAAACTCCTTGATATTGATTACAATAGCGACGCAGAAAGAGAAAGAATTTTTGAAAAACTAATTAAATTATTTAAAGGAGAATAAAATAAAAACATACTTTAAATCAAAAAACTAAACTCTTTTCCTTGATTCAATTTCTTCATGCATCCTTCTTTCTAAGTCTCTTCTCTGATACCTCACAAAAACACAACTTGTTCCAGTAAAAGCAAGACCACTAAACATCATAAGATAACTCACTAAATCAATCTGGGACTGAGCTTTTTCTGCACGTTGGACTATTTGCAGGTCATCTCCCAAAGGAATTACCCGAATTCTGCACGCAAACAAACCGCCTGCTGCTGAAAAAAACCAAAACACGAACTGGCAATACCAAGAACAACATATTTTCTTATTTTCCATTCATATTTTTTCCCAGTATTAGGAATCTCCAAATCATATCCAATAGACATGAAAAAAAATTAAAAAAAGAATATATAAACATTTAGGTAAACCAATCTAAAAATCCATATAATTAATTCTAACCAACCCTCCACCCAATTCCTGCCTCACCAGGATCTAACAAAAAAACCTTCCCATGACTATCATCAGAAGTAGCCAACAACATTCCCTGACTTTCAACTCCTCTAATCGTTCGTGGAGCGAGATTTTGAAAATAAATTATCTTTTTTCCTTCAAGTTCTGCTTTCCCATAATGCTGTTTTATTCCAGCGCAAATAATCCTCTCACCAATTTCTTTACCCACATCCAACTTTAATTTCCATAGCTTATCAACCCCTTCAATCCCCTCAACTTCCTTAATCTGCGCAACCCTCAAATCCAACTTCTGCCAATCTTCAAAACTCACTGTTTTAATTCCTTCTGTCATTTTGCTTCAACCTTTTTGAACAAAACCCCGGCCTTTTTAATTTTTTTTGCACTAAACTGCTTTTTAATTTTTTCACTTGACCCTGGAATAAAAGGAAAAAGCAATTCTGAGATTTTCACAATAGCCTCTTTCAATTCATAAAGAACTTTTTTATCCTTAGTCTCCCAAGGCTTTTTATCCTGAACATACTCGTTACAAACATCAATAAAAGTAAAAATTTCATTCAAAGCCCTATCCAACTCATATCTTTCAAAATAATCTTCAAACTTCCTCTCATCAAATTTTCTAATTAATTTATTAGAATTTTTTTCAACTCCAAATTTCTCAATCAAACCAGAAACCCTCGAAACCAAATTTCCCAATTTATTCGCAAGCTCATTATTGTGCCTACTTATTAAAATCTCCTCGCTGTAATCTGAATCGTCAAATACAGAACACTTAAGTAAAGAATATCTAACGGAGTCTGCTCCGTATTTTTCAAGAAGTTTCAAAGGATCAACAACATTCCCCAAAGATTTTGACATTTTCTTTCCTGACGAAATCAAATAACCATGAACCAAAAGTTTTTCAGGAAGTTCATAACCCGCAGACATCAAAATCGCAGGCCAGATAACTGAATGAAACCAATTAATTCCTTTGCCGATAACATGAACATTCGCAGGCCATTTTTTCTTCGCGCCGGAAACATAATTAATTAAAGCATCAACCCAAACATAAACTCTGAATTTTTCATCCCCCGGAAATTCAACGCCCCACCCCTTCCCTTTCCGAGTAACACACAAATCGTTCAAACCATCTTTCAGCCTCGCCAAAATCTCTTTTTTCCTCGACTCCGGCACAATATAATTCTTCACAAACTTAATCAATTTATTTCGGTACTTACTCAACTTAAAAAAATAAGCTTCCTCTTTTCTCTTTTCAGGTTTCTTGTTATGCTCAGGGCACTCGCCGTCAACCAAATCCCTCTCAGTCTTGTACTCCTCGCAACCGACACAATAAAGCCCTTCATAATTTCCCTTGTAAATATCTCCTCTCTTCTTTATCTTCTCTAAAAACTCCCTCACAACTTCGGCATGCTCCTTAGCGCTCGTTCGAATAAATTTATCTTGACTTATATTTAACTTTTTAACAAGTTCTAAAAAATATCCTGTATTTCTATCAACAAACTCCTTAACATCAACACCTTTTTCCTCCGCCGCCTGAACATTTTTCTGCGCGTTCTCATCCACCCCTGTCAAGAAAAAAACATCAAAACCCTTCAACTTTTTATAACGGGCCAAAGCATCAGCTATAACTTTTTCAAACGCGTGCCCAATATGCGGACGAGCATTAACATAATCAATCGCTGTTGTGATGTAAAATTTCTTTGCCATGAAATATAAAAAAATAAAAAGTATAAAAAACTATCTTCTAAGATAATTATCTGTTGGCAATTACCAATATCCAAATTCATAAAAATTTAAAAACCCTTAATTATATAATTATACATAAATTCTGTTAAAATGTTTAAAAAAAATAAGTGCAGAAAATGTGGAGAAGCCTTGAAAAACAAGTTTGAATTCTGCCCATCGTGTGGAACTCAAATTAACAAATCGGATGACGATTGGGGCATGCTTGGAAAAAAAGACATTGAAATCCCCATGGAAGATTTTTCAAAAGGAATTTTCGGAGGCGCTGGCGCAAAAATGATGAACAAAATGCTAGGGAACGCCATGAAGATGCTTGAGAAAGAACTACAAAAAAACGCAAACGAAGTCCATACTCCTAGAACAAGATTTGAACTTTTCATAAATGGAAAAAGAATCTCCCCCTCAAATATCAAAGTTGAAAAAAAACAAAACAAGAAAAAAATAAACCCTCCAATGTTCACAAAAGAATCAATGAACAAATTTTCATCACTCCCAAAAAAAGAGCCAGAAACAAACGTCAGAAGACTCTCAAACAAAATCGTCTACGAGATGGACATCCCAGGAGTTGAATCAGTCAACAATATCTCAATAATCCAGCTGGAAAGCAGTATAGAAATAAAAGCAATTTCAAAAGATAAAGCATATTCAAAAGTAATCCCTATGAGACTCCCGATAAACAGATACAAATTAGAAGACGGAAAACTCGCGATTGAATTACAAAACTGATTTCTTGACTTTAAAAGAATGAGGCTGCACGGATTTGAACCGTGGACCCCTGCCTTATCAGAGCAGTGCTCTGGCCAGACTGAGCTACAGCCTCATAGAGGAAATACAAAATACGAATTTATAAGGTTTTTGAATTAAAATGTTCCATTCTCTCAAAATTAAACAATTAATTTAACAACAAAAAACTCTCTCAAGTCCACAAAAATCATACCTCATCATACCTAAAACAATCTACTTGATGATCATTAACCATTCCTGCAACCTGCATAAAAGCATAACAGATTGTGCTCCCTACAAATTTAAAACCTCTCTTTTTCAAATCCGCACTCAGATCATCACTCTCTTTACTAGTCGAAGAATAATAGTTTTAATTTTATTCCTTATGGGTCTATCAACAACAAACTTCCAAATGTATTTATCAAAACTTCCGAATTCCTTTTGAATTTTCATAAAAGCTTGCGCATTCGTAATGCTCGATTTAATTTTGAGCCCATTTCTTATTATCTTCGTATCATTCTTCAACATCTCTACTTATCCGTAAAATTAGCTACTTTCTTAACATTAAAATCTTCAAATGCTTTTCTAAACCCTTCTCTCTTATTCAAAACTATTTGCTACTAAAGACCTGCCTAAAAATTGTCCAAAACCAAAAACTCAAATAATTTCTTATCATCATGGAGAGGCCCCCTCATTCTTTGTCAGGGTAATCAACAATCACATGATTTTCCCTCGGCCATAAACATCTTTTGAGTTACATAAAACCCCAAATAAACCAATCCTTATAAATTCAACCCACAACATTTTTAAACCAATTTTATATCAATAATCTATGAAAGGAATGTACTATCATGTAAGAAAAGCATGGAAAAAGCCGGACAAAGAAACGCTGAGAAAAAGAATGATAGAATGGCGTAAAAGTCCTGCGCAAACCAAAGTTGAAAATCCCTTAAGAATCGACAGAGCGCGAAATCTGGGTTACAAAGCAAAAAAAGGTTTCTGCATCATAAGAATAAGAATCAAACGTGGAGGTCACAAAAGACCACGACCAAACAAAGGAAGAAGATCAAAGAGACTGCACACGAACAAAAACCTAAAAATGAATTACAAATGGATAGCCGAATCCCGTGTTCAGCAAAAACACACAAACCTCGAAGTTCTAAATTCTTATGTGATAGGAAGGGACGGAGTAAACTATTTTTATGAAGTAATCTGCGTAGACCCAAACCGGCCTGAAATAAAAAAAGACAAAAAAATGAAATGGTTGTCAAATTCAAAAAACAAAAAAAGAGTTCTCAGAGGAAAAACTTCTGCCGGGAAAAAATCCCGTGGATTAAGAAACAAAAACCCAATGAACAAATCCCGGCCAAGCGTTCGGGCAGGAAAAAGAAGGGGAAAGTGAGCTAATTTTTCTCACCATGCCTCTCTAAAACAATAAAATTTATATTCTTATTAAAAATAAAATTATTATGGGCCAACAAAACGAACCTCCAGAAAAACCCAAAACTTTTAAAACAAGTCCTGAAAGAAGAGCCTACCAAAGAGAATATAGGCTAAAAAATAAAGAGTCAACAAGAGAACACCAAAGGAATTACCGGCGAAGATTCATAAAAAAATAAGAGGGGACGTATCAAGCATTACCGGCAGAAAACCAGAAGCACTGCACATGGCCCCCAGAGAGAGCATAAAAACAACTTACAATATTACAGACTTAACATAAGCACCAACAGAAAAAGCACTACAAATATTTGAAAAAATCCTAAGTGGCGAGAGAGATTTTACAAGGTGAATATTACCTAAAAAATTTTAAACCATCTTCTTTTAAAATTTTTATGGGAGAAGAATATCCTCCAAAAGTGTTGTATTGGCTTAATGAAAAAAACAGATATGTGTCAAGAAAAGAAAAAGAGAGAATATATGAAAGATGCAAAAGAGATTTTGAGTCGGCTAAACGCGAAGTTAAAAACTTATGGGGCAGACGTGACGGTAAAGCAAGAAGAGAAAAAGATAAACAATCTCCTACTGGTGAAGAACCATATCAAATCCCCCCAAAAACAAACTACACATCTTCCGATTTAATCCAATCACCTATAGAAAAAACACTAAAAAAACTTGAACAAATACTTAAAGGGGAAAGAGGGTTTGTTATGTAACTCAACACAAAAATGTTTATAACCTTAATTTTGTTAAAAAAACCATGAACCAAGACGCTTCTCAAATAAAGGAAAAAATCATCACAATTTTAAAAGCAAAAGGCCCGAGTCTGCCAGTCCATATTGCCGGTGAAATAAACCAAAGTATTTTATTCACATCAGCCTTTCTCGCAGAACTGGTTTCAGACAAAAAAGTCAAAACAAGCGTTATGAGAGTCGGAAGCTCCCCAGTTTATTTTTTAGAAAACCAAATCCCTCAGATAGAAAAATTTTCAGAACATTTGAAAAGCAGAGAAAAAGACGCTTTTGAACTTCTGAAAAATAAAAAATTTCTTAAAGACTCAGAACAAGAACCTGCAATCAGAGTAGCGCTAAGATCAATAAAAGATTTTGCAAAACCAGTTGAAAAAAATTCAGAGCTCTATTGGAAATATTTC
>CAYQQA010000038.1:0-679 GCA_964419805.1 Candidatus Woesearchaeota archaeon | reverse complement strand
CTGTATTGGATTCTGGTGTGGACATTGACCATCCCGATCTCAATGACAATATTTGGGTGAATGAAGATGAAATTCCAGAAAAACCAACCGAAGAAAAAGTTGTCGAAAAACTAACAGTTCCAATGGCAACAAAACTCAAACTTCAACGACAAAACCAAAATAATTCAAACCACCAAGAAAAAAAAGAAAACCAAAAAACTTTAAAAATAAAAACAAAGAAAAAAGAAAGCAAATTTCAAAAGACAAACAAAAAAACTTCCTCGAAAAAACAAGATCAATTTTTTAACAAAGTAAAAGAATTTTTGAATAACAAAAATTCAGAGATAGAAGATATAATCAGTTTCAGCAAATCCGATTTAGTTTTAAAAATTAAGATCAACAACGAACAAAAAATTCTCGTCGCATACAACAAAAAGAAAATCTCAGAAAAAGACATTCTCAACGCTTACAAAAAATCTCAAGAAATGAATCTTCCCTATCTAGTTTTCTCATTGGGCGAACCACCAAAAAAACTTCAAAATTTGATTAATGCTATAAACAATCTTGATTCTTTAGACAAAATTTAAACAAAAACCTTTAAAAACAAACTAATTTATCAATTAACAGAAAACACTGAGGTTTTTGCGAACTTCAGACGGAGGCAACTAAGAGAAGTTCTTGGATGCTGGAATCTAAAAAC
>CAYQQA010000037.1:0-7220 GCA_964419805.1 Candidatus Woesearchaeota archaeon | reverse complement strand
TCTCAAAAAGTTCAGTTCTTCAAACTTAAAAACTCTCCAGAACTAACCACTCTTCGTTTTTCCAATAACCAAAGCTAAAGCCCCAGCAAGAACTACAATAAAAATTATATTCGTCCAAACATCCTCACTCCAATCCTGCCTGAATAAATTATCTATTACAGTATCCCAAATCCCTGTAATTAAAAACATTGCAACAATAACCGAGAGTATTATGACTATTGCTGCCAAAATCTTAACTGCATTCCCCCCACCAAAACCAGAGTCACTCCCCGTCGTAAAACTCCACAAAAGCAAAACCACAAAAACAATCACAATCCCCACACTCAAGAACAAAATTAATTTTTCGACAAACAACTTCGGATCCGTTGCAGCAACAAAAATCAACCCAACTACAAAAGCAGTCAAAGCATTAAGCCTCTTCGTATCACCGCCGAAAATTTTTGTCTTCTCCAACACAGCAAAAACTATAAAAAAGATTAACAAGAAAGGATACACAAACCCTGTTAACACCTCATGCTGAAGTATGTTTGTTGCCATTATTTTTTATCACCTCTTTTATTTTTCCCCAAGCTACTCTTCAACTTCTTCAAACCCTGACTCAGGACTCGGCAAAGCTGTTTTGTTGATAATAAAAACATCGCTGATAGCTTTCACAAACTGGTGAGGGATTATAACTCCTCTCGCACCTCCAATCAAAGAAGTAACCGCACTCGCAACTTTAATCCGCCACCCGTAAATTTTATTCTCGTGCAAATTGGCCTCCTCAACCTCTCCAAAAAAATCCCCAGAGTCCGTATAAACCTTCAAACCCACAACCTCACTAATTTTCTTTATTCTCATAAACAATTCTATGATTTTTAATTTAAATACTTTTCCGTGATTAGATATAGAGGTTTTTTCAATATTTGCAAAAACACCAATATAACAAAATTTATAAGAAAACTAAACTTACACTTTAAATGCTAAACGCAAAAGAATCGGCAATAATAATCCTCGTAACTCTGGTATTCGCCCTGACAATCTCTTTATTCGAATCAACAGAAATTTTCCTCTACATTCTTCTCGCATCACTTGTTGTAATTTTAATCAACACCTTTGCAAAAAAAATAACCGCGTTTGTCTTAGACTCAGAAATAGAAATAAAACTCTGGGAAATGAAACAATACGGATTCAAAAAACACTGGCACTTTAAAAAACCAGTTCCAATCGGAGTCCTCCTTCCTTTAATTGTAACCTTCCTCAGCGTCGGGAATTTAATCTGGTTAAGCTCTCTGGTTTTCGACGTCAAAGCAAAAATTTACAGAACAGCCAGAAGATGGGGACTCTATACTTTTTCAGAAATGACAGAATGGCATATTGGTCTAATCGCAGGTTGGGGCATCATCGCAACACTCGTGTTCAGCATCTTAGGATACCTTGCAGGATTCACCGACTTTACAAAAATAAGCATCTACTACGCATTCTTTAACATGCTTCCAATCGCAAATCTCGACGGGAACAAAATCTACTTCGGCAATGTCATCCTTTGGAGCTTCCTCGCAATCGTCACACTAATCGCAATGTTCTACGCGCTGTTTGTGATTTAATAGCAAAAACCATCTAAAATAAATTGCCAAAATCGCATTAAAAATCAAAACCTTAGCTTCGTCCATCAACTTAATTTTTACATCCTTCATTCAAGTAATAGTTTCACCTACCTCAAAAATTTCTTCCAAGCAAAACTCAACACATACTTTCTCCACGCCAGATTTCATCAAGGATTTCCTAACCAAAACTTTTAAGTCAAAAATAATTTCTTCATCTAAATAACATAATTCCCAATCCAAAAACCCTTTTTCATCTTAGATGTTTCTAACAGCGAAGAAGCATGACAAAATCTGTTTCTGAGCTAATATTTATCGCAAGCTATAGCTCGCCAATTTTCCGAGCAAAGCTCAATTAATACAATTGTTAATTTAGTAAAATCAATTCTTGATTATCTTTATTCATCAACTTAATTTTTATCATCCTTTATTCGAGTAATAATGTCACCACGTGTTCAAAGCTTTCTTCAATTAATAACTTACCAAATCGCGAACGAAGTGAGCGCATTTTCGTTTTCTATCTTCCCAAAAAACCTTCGCTTCGCTCAGAAATAATAAAAAAGTTAATCCAGTAAAACCAGCCCATCAATATAATCTCCCCGTAGTTTTTAGATTAATTATTTATCATATCGAGCGACTTCGGAGCGAGTGAATTTTTTGTTTTTTCAAATTTTCATCATCTCATCTAAACAAAATTTTTCTCAATCTAATTATCATAATATCCTCGATGTTTTTGCATTATCTCTAAATAAATATACAAACTTGTGAGCCAATTTTCACAATTCAGACAACACATTATCCCCTCTTCGAAACCTAAAAAAATCAAAAAACATTTAAACAACAATTCCATAAATTCATTATGACAAAACAATCTTTCTTAGAAAAAAGAAGCACTGTCGCGACTTTCGGAATTCTCGCATTAATCGGAGGCTTTGTTTTCCTTAACACCGGCTCCTCAATAAATCCTTTCACGGGAAGAGTCACAGGAAACTCCGTCCTCGGAAACTTCCAACCATTCAGCTTAATTTCAATAATCGGCCTTTTGCTAATTCTCTGTTCGGGAATCTTAATAGCTTACTCAATTGTGAAGAAAAGTTAAATCTCCAACAAAACAATCTTTATAAAGATTCATTTTTTTCTTCATCAATGATTGAAAAATTTCTAAAAAACATAACTCCAAGAAAATATCAGCAGGAAATTTTTGAAACTTGCTCCGAAAAAAACTGCCTTGTTGTTCTTCCAACAGGAATCGGAAAAACACTGATTGCATTAATGCTCGCGATAAAAAGACTCTCAAAATTCCCAAGAGAAAAAGTTTTATTTCTTGCACCAACAAAACCTCTTGCGGAACAGCATTTAATTTATTTCAAAAAACACCTCCCGGAATTATTCGCGTCAATGGAATTGTTCACCGGCGCAGTCCCTCCAAAATCTAGAAAAAAACTCTGGCAAAAATCAGACATAATTTTCTCAACACCACAATGCATTGCAAACGACATAAAAAACAAACTTTATGATTTATCTGAAATCTCTCTTTTAATCGTTGACGAAGCGCACCGATGCATAAAAAACTACGACTACACTTTTGTGTCACAAAAATACTCCCAGCAAGGACAAAATAAAAGAATCCTCGGACTAACAGCGTCGCCGGGTTCCGAAACAAAAAAAATAAAAGAAATCTGTAAAAATCTGTCAATTGAAGAAGTAGAATTAAGAACACGCGAAAGCTCTGACGTATCTCCATATTTGCAAGAACTCGAATTTAACAAAATCCAAATTGATTTTCCACCAGAGCTTCAGGAAATTCGCCACATTTTAAAAAAACTTTTTGACAGTTACGTTGAAGAATTAAAAATTAGGAACGCCCTCTTCGGTCCGGCAACAAAAATAAATCTCATAAATCTTCAGAAAAAAATATCTGCAACAATATCCAGAGGGAACAAAAATTTCAACTATCTCCTCGCCGCAAGCGCATGCGCCCAAGCAGTAAAAATCCAGCACGCTCTCGAACTCTTAGAAACTCAAACACTCGAAAGCTTCAACACTTAT
This sequence comes from Candidatus Woesearchaeota archaeon, assembly GCA_964419805.1. Lineage (GTDB taxonomy): Archaea > Nanobdellota > Nanobdellia > Pacearchaeales > GW2011-AR1 > CAYQQA01. Next base: position 3,588 of record CAYQQA010000037.1, on the reverse strand, counting down.
TTAAAAAAACTCTTCCATCAAGCTTCAAAAAAACAAAGCAAAGGAGTTGTAAAACTTGTGGCAAAACCCGAGTTTAATTTCACATTTATGAGATCCAACGAGCTTCTTGCAAAAAATTTTGAACATCCAAAACTTGAAAAACTCAAGCAAATAATTGAAAAAGAAATAAAAGAACAAAAAACAAAATCAATAATTTTCACACAGTTTAGAGAAACAGCATCGCTGATTTCAAAAAATCTAAATAAAATCCCTAATATAAATTCAAAAGTTTTTGTAGGGCAGGCGAAAAAGAAAACAGAAAAAGGTAGCACAGGCCTAAGCCAAAAGAACCAAAAAAAATTAATCGAAGATTTCTCGGAAGGAAAAATAAACATTCTCGTCGCAACATCAATCGGCGAAGAAGGCCTTGACATTCCTGAAGTAAACTCAGTTATTTTTTACGAACCTGTGCCAAGCGCAATAAGATCCATACAAAGAGCTGGCAGGACCGCACGTTTAATAAAAGGCAAGTTAATAATACTAATCACAAAAGGCACAAGAGACGAATCATTTTACTATGCCTCCCGCTCAAGAGAGAAAAAAATGAAAACCGCCATAAACCTTATTAAAGAAAAATTATCTAATAATATAAAAGAAGAAAAACAAACAAAGCTATGATAATAACAATTTCTGGAAAACAAGGTGCAGGAAAAACAACTCTAGCACAAAGACTAGCAAAAAAATTAAACTACGAATTTATTTCAATTGGAGATTTAAAAGGAATGATGGCCCAAGAAAGAGGTATGACAATTGATGAATTTAGTGAAATGGGCAAAAAAGACCCAAAAACAGTCCACGAAATTGCCGACGAGAAAACTAAAGAAATTGGAAAGACAAAAGACAACTTTATTATCGAAGGGTGGATTGCCTGGCATTTCATTCCACACTCAAAAAAAATATTTCTAGACGTTGAGCAAACTGTTGGGGCCAAAAGAGTTTTTGACGATCAAAGACCAGACGAAAAACCCTGCGAAACAAGGGAAGAAATGAGAGCTCTTATAAGTGAGAGACTCCAAACAACAAATGCGCAGTTCATCAAATATTACGGGGTTAAATTTCTAGACAAATCAAACTACGACATCGTCGTTGACACAACAAATCTTTCAATTAAAGAAATGACGCAAAAAGTTCTTGAAAAACTAAAATAAAATGGCCCAAAAATTTCTTGACATTTTTTCAAAAAAACAAAAAATTAAAAAACAAAATCCAAAACAAAAAGTAATCGTCGACTACAGAGAGAGAAACTCCCTCGTTCCTGCAAGTCTCGTAAAACTCGGACTTGAAGTTGAATTTAAAGAACTAAAAGTTGCGGATTACATCACAAACGGTGCAGTTGTTGAAAGAAAAACAATTTCAGACTTTATCACGTCAATGATTAACAAGAGACTTTTAAAACAATTAGGGGAACTCCAACAATATAAAACAAAACTCATTATAATTGAAGGCATCGACTCGCAGGAATTATACGACGACACGGTGAATGGAATAAATGGAAACGCTATCCGCGGTTTTCTTCTATCAATAAGCCTTAAACACAAAATCCCCATAATTTTTTCAAAAAATTCGGAAGATACTGCAAAATTTATTTCAGTACTTGCAAAAAAACAAAAACAACAAGAAATTTCTCTAAACGCAAAAAAAAGAAACCTGACTAAAAAAGAACAAATGCAATTTGTCCTCGAGAGTTTCCCAAAAATCGGCCCAGCAACAGCAAGAAAACTTTTGGAAAAATTCGAAACGCTTTCAAATATTTTCTCAACTCCTCAAGAAGAATTAGAAAAAATCATAGGTAAAAAAGCAGAAATTTTCAAATTGATTAAAGAAAGGTATTAGGGTAAGAATCCATATTTCTTTTCAAAATCTCTTTCCAATCCTCCAATTCTCTCTTCTTTTTCAGATTCGGTCAAAGTGTAAGTAAGAGCATATAAATTTTTCATCCTTCTTATCCTATCTCTATCTTTTTCCAAATCTCCATCAAAAACATCCCTTAATTTTTCACCTTCCATTAAAACAACTCAAAACAAAATATATTTTTAAAAATATATATTCCAGAAAATATATCTTGCAAAACAAAAATTATATAAAACTTATTTTACTTTCCAATCCATATTTTCCTTAAGACAAATAATAAACTGCCAAATCACTATAAACCGCCCCACTTGAATTTAAGGCAGACTTTTTCAATTTGAATTTGTCAATCCCGAAAACAATCTTTTCAATATTTATTCTCTTCAATTTTTCCAAAAAACTTTTTTTATCATCAACAAATTTCACTCTTGCAATCGTCAAATGCCCCATAAACCGTTTTTCTTTTTCAAACAGACCATTCAAAACATCATCAATTTCTTTCTGTAATTTTTCACTTCCATTAATTTTCAACCAAACAATCCTAATAAATTTCTCGTTAAAAACGCCTATTGAATTCACACTTGCCTCAAATTTTTTAAAATCAATTTTTTCCAATCTTTTTTTAACTTCTTTCAAAATATTTTCGTCAACATTCCCCAAAAACTTCAAAGTCAAATGCAAATTCTCAAACTCTGTTTTTTTGCCTTTAAACTCAGGAATTTTATTTTGAATTTTCACAATCTCTTTTTTAATTTCATCAGGAATGTCTATCGAAATAAAAACTCTCATTTCACAAAACCTCCGCCAAAACCTTAGCCCCTATCTTAAGAGTCCTATTTTCAAAATTCTTATCTTTTTCAGAATTTATCCCAACAATATCCAAGGCCCTTAAATTTTTCATCTTACTAAATCTATGAATCAAATAAATTATTTGTCTACTCGAGAAACCGCCTGTTTCGGCATGGATTGCCGACGGTGCAAAAACAAAATCCAAGACCCCGAAGTCCAAAGAAACATACAAAACCTTTCCGTTGGAAAATTCCATAATCGCATCACACGAATCTTCAACATCAATTAAAAATTTATTGCAGGAAATAACTTTAACCTTTTTCTCCCTCAAATAAATTATTTCCTCCTTGCTGTAATTATTAACTCCCACCAACAAAATATTTTCCACAGGGAAACCATTTTCAATCAAAAACCTAAGCCAACATTCATCCGAAGGAAATTCTCCACACTTTTTCAAATTCGGCTTTGAATCAAAAACAATCAAGCAAGACTCTTTACCTTCTTTTTTACAGTAATCCAAAAACGCTTTTATCAAACTTGCAGAAATACTATGATCTCCCCCCAAAAAAACTGCCCGCGGTTTTGTCTCAAAAACCTCAAAAGCATTTTTATAAATCAATCCATTAGTCAATTCCAAATTCCCATTATCTAAATGAATCTCTTCCAAATCCAACAAACTGCTGTCAACCAACTTTCCCGCCTCATTGCAATTTATACTCCTCAATTCATTAATGATTGCATCACCAGCCCGCTCACAACCTTTGCCTCGCCCATTCGCTCCAGGGACTTTTATTATTTGCATAGTTCTAAAAAATAAAAAGTATTTAAAAATCTTTCAAAAACTCAAAATTTAATATTTAATCTCAAAAGTTAATTAAGCCCAATCTCAAGAACCTAATCTTAACAAGTCCA
>CAYQQA010000036.1:0-7239 GCA_964419805.1 Candidatus Woesearchaeota archaeon | reverse complement strand
AAATCCGTCGTATTTGTATTCTACTGCGCACGGTTTGCCGACAGCTTTGAAACCTTCCTCAAAATTTTTTGCCTTTTGTGCGAGCATTGCTTTTATTGGTTTGCCAATTTCAACGTGGAGCTTTTCAAGATTTTTTATTTTTCCTTTTTTTGCAATTTCAAAAACTGAAGCAATGTCGTTACTTCTGTCAATTGCTTTTTGAAGTGCAGAGGATGCTTCTTTTGGATCTTTGAAAAAAGCCTTTGCCATTGCGTCCCGAATTGTTGCATCTTTTATACCGATTCTCAAATCGCCAATTAAAGTTCTTATTAAATAAAGTGATTCTATTGGCATTGCAGAAGTCAAAAGTTCTGTGATTAATGCAAGTTTTTTTGCAACAGTTCCTTTGCCTTCCAAACTCGGGAGTTTTCTTAAATTTTCCAAAACTTTTTTTGTTGTCAAAACATGTGAGCTAAGAGTTGACTGTTTTTTCCCAGACGTTGCGAGTTCTGCCACCTTTCCAATGTCACCAATTTTTTTCCAGGATGAAACTAATTCATCTTTTGCCGATCCTGTTGCATTCACTATGGATTTAATTGCGAGCTGGTTGCTTATGCCTATTCGCCTCTCGTCGTATTCTGGATAAATCTGGCCGAGCAAAAGGTACAAAACATCTTTATCATCTTCATGGAGACTTAAAAGAAACTTTGAAAGAATGTCAATTTTCTCAAGTCGTTTAGTTGTTGAATTGAGCGACTCATACACCTCTGCGAGTTTTTTGTATTGCATTTTATTTTTCTACTATTTGTAGTATTTATTTTATATTATCTGCAAAATAGAGCAACTTCAAATCTTTTAAATCATGAATTAAAAAATCTTTTTTGAGAGGATTTTTTCTTAACCAATTGATCAGACCACTCCAATATTTTTTATTTATGCAGATTATTGGGACTTTATCTAAAATTCCTGTCTGCATTAAAACTAAGTATTCAAATAATTCATTAAGTGTCCCATATCCTCCTGGGTAAAAGATAAGTGCTTCACTTTTTATAGACATTATAAATCGCCTAACAAATAAAAAATGAAAGGAAAAATCATGAGTAAAAATTGAATCAGTTACTCTTTCTTTAGTTAATAATTCTGCTCTTAGCCCGAGGGATGGTGCTTTTGCCTTTGTTGCCCCGGAGTTTGCCGCATGCATTATTCCAGGACCGCCGCCACTAAGTACGGCGTAACCCCTCTTACCCAATTGGGAAGCCGTCGCCTCGGCATGTTTATAATATTGACTTTTCTTAGTAACTTTGTGTGACCCAAAAAAAGTTATTATTTTTTTATCTATATTTTCCAACAACTCTAATCCGTTATCTATTTCTTGTTTTACTTTTTCATTTGTCCATCTCTTATCTTCATAGTATTGTTTATTTTTATGCAGTCTTGTCATAGAATTTTAAAGAAAAATAAGTTTTTAAGTTCTACTTTTTGGAGCTTGTGAAATATTCGTTGACTTTTTCCCAGTTGATTATGTTAAAGAAGGCTTCTATGTATTCTGGGCGTTTGTTTTTGTATTTGAGATAGTACGCGTGCTCCCAGACATCGATTGCTATTAAAGGAGTTTTCCCGTTGCTGATAGGAGAATCTTGATTTTTTGTTTGTGCGATTTCTAATTTGCCATTGTTCGAAACAAGCCACGCCCAGCCAGAGCCGAACACAGTTGCGGACGCTTTTGAAAATTGTTCTTTGAAAGATTCGAACGAGCCGAAAGCCTCATTTACTGCTTTTCCAATTTCGCTCTCGGGATTGAAAGGAAAATCTTTCTTTAAAATTGTCCAGAAAAATTTGTGGTTGTAAAAACCTCCGCCGTTGTTTATGACTGCTTGTTTTATTTGCTCAGGAATTGAATCTAGGTTTGAAAGAATTTCTTCAATCGGTTTTTCCAGGAGTTCTTTATTGTTTTCAATGGCTGAAAGGAACTTTTTCAGATAAGCTTGATGGTGCTTATCGTGGTGGAACTTCATTGTTTCTTCATCGATGTAAGGTTCTAGAGAATTGTAATCATAACCGAGCTCTGGTAATTCGTGAACTGTCATGTTTAAATGAATTTTGTTTCATATATAAAGTTTGTGGTGGTTTTGGGAAAGATTACGTTTTAAATAAAAATTGCACTCACGGTATTCATGTGTTGGAACTTAAATTCACTCGCTCCAAAGTCGCTCGATGTGATAAATAGTTAATGTAAAAACCTTGAGGATAAAATAAGGATATTTGAAAAAACAAAAAATTGGTTCGCATTCGCCCGCGATTTAGTAAATTGATAAGTTTGAAAGTCTTGAACTTGTTGTGAGAATATTATTGAAATAAGGAGTTATCAAAGCTTGGCTTTGGTTGATTAAGATTATGCTCTCAAGTTTGCAGGAGTGATTAAAAAAAAGATAAGTTTTAATAATCAAAAATGAGTGTATTTGAAAGGGTGCGTAGTTTAATGGTAAAATGGGCGGCTCCAGCCCGCCAGCTCGGGGTTCGATTCCCTGCGTGCCCATCAAGAAAAATTTAATTCCCTCTCACCTCCAAGAATTTTGTCAATAAGGAGTATTAGTTATTCTAAGGGGATGTGATGCAGGAAAGTTTCTTCTTGAATCATCTGTTGGAGATTTATTTTTACCAATACTCAGGGTAAAAAATCTTTCTCCACCAAGAATTTGGCTAAGTACTTTGCTTGCTTTTTCTGGCGACAGTTTTTGAATGTCATCTATATTGTATGTTTTTTTAATAGCTTCTCTAGGAGCAATAAAATTGCCTCTACCTAGATTTTTTCTCTTATGTGTTAAATTATATTGTCTTTGATATTCTAATGCCTTTTCTCTATGCACTCTGTAATATCTTCTTTGATACTCCCTGCGAGCTTCATCTTTAGAAGGGTCTTTGCCAACATTTCTTGAACTTCTGTGACTTTTTTCGTGGCTATGATTATTCTGTCTTCTTGCTTCCCTTCGCTCATGAAGCAAATATATTCTTTCGCCAGAGTTTACTTGTTGATGTTGTTTTGTTTGAGAATCTTTCGCGGTTTTTTCCAAACTTCCCTCACTTTTAGGAGCGTCCTGAGATTTAGTTTTATAAGACCTCGTCTTTGAAGTGGCTTTTTTGGTTAAATAATTAGAATGAGTGTTAAAAGAAACCCTTGGCACATATTTTAAAGAAAAAACCTCTTTCATACTTAGTAAAAATAAAAACTATTTAAAAGATTTTCTGTGATTAATGGGTTTTGTTATATGCATTTCTATAAGCATGAATCGATCTTCCACCAGCTGTAGGATACATTTTTTTAATCTGATCGTTGGTAAGACCTTTGTCCATCAAACACGTGGCTTTTTCATAGTTTAGTTTTTTTCTTGAAGATGCAACATTCACTTCAGCATTTTCATTTTCAGAAGCAGTCACTTCAAGCTTCCCAATTTTGCCTCTATGCGATTCATTTAACTTTAAAAGTTCTTCTTCATATTTTTGCACTTGAGCTAAAGTCCCGTTGTTGAAAATTTCAGAAATTGTCTCAGCAGTTTTGTTAGTGAGACTCTGCATTCTTCCATTAATAATCTCAACCAAAGGTTTGCCTAAATAATCTTCAGCCATGAAAAATAAACTGTTCTGTTCTTTTTAAAGATTTATCCGCGCGAAAATATATATTCGCATAACTGTTTCCAATTCTATATTTTTGTTCTGACAGGATACTTTGCGCCGCACGCTAGACAATGCAAAAACATTATTCGGTCTTGTTTGTTTAATTCTGTATCTGGTTTCCCGCACTCTTTGCAAATTACAAATTCCTTGACGTAAGAATCAATTTTGTCTTTGATTTTTGCGCTCGGCACGCGCTGATTTAAAACAAGTCTGTCGCTGTCAATCTGCCCCGACGTCGCGAGTTCTTTAAGAAGAAATTTCTGAAAATGCTCTGGACTTCTTCGAATGTGATCTGCTATGCCAAAAAAATTAGTTATTATTGTTTTCTTGCCCTCATAATGGCCTTTGACTTTTGGAACTTCGAACCTTTCTCCAGAATGTTCTGGTTTTTTTATTTTTTCATACGCGCTGTTTAATAATTTTTCGTAGTCCATATATTTGAACTGAAAGTATAATTTATAAATCTTTAGAAAGGAATAATTTCTTCTTTGATTCCGGAGTCAAGACATTGGAAATGTTTTCTTTTTACACTGGTTGTTGGGTGAACTTTGCCCCCTATGCAATTCATAAGTCTTGAAAGTTTTTGGAAGAAGATGGTATTTTGAGGTATCTCAGAGTATTTTTCCATTTTGAAATATAAGTTTCTCCGCTTGTTTCTGATGGCGAAAACTGATTCATCCAACCCCACTCAACTATCCACAACTCTCGACTAACCACTAAAGATTCCAACTCTTTTTCATTTTCTGTTTCAATATTCGATAAGGGAATTTTCCAGGATTTTCATCAGGATAATCCATCCGGTATTCTAAAACTTTCCACATTTGAGGATACCTTTTCTTAGCATCTATTAGATTAAACTTTACTTCGACGAAACAATTATTTCCCATAAGATCTGGACCTTTTAAATTAATTCTTTCCATCCCTAAAACTTGTGCACCCCAAGTTTCATTAATTTCGGGCATAATCCCGTTGAATTTTCTGTTATCCATTCTACTAAATTTAACACGAACAAGGATTTATAAATAAAGTTATTTTTTATTATCTATGAAGACAAAAGAGTTGGTTTTGGCAGTAGCGATAATGGTTCTCACTATTTTTGTGACGTTTTACGGGATAAACACTATTTTTCCAAAAGCAGACTACGAGGATTTTTGCGGTGCGCGGAATGTGGTGAAGTTGATTGAAACCGAAACTGAGTGTGTTGACGCTGGGGGTGCTTGGACACCGGAGGAGAGGCAATGCGTTACTGAACCGTGCCCACAAGGTTATTGTGATTTGTATTCTCAATGCAACGCCGATTACGAAAACGCAAATAAGATTCGATCTCAAAAAGTTTTTTACATAGCCTTGCCGTTGGGAATTTTAATAATTACTTTGGGGAGCTTTGTCTTCGGGCTTGAAGTTGTCGGGACAGGGCTGATTGGCGGAGGAATCGGAACTTTGATTTACGGGAGCGGTGCTTTCTGGCCTTACACTGAAAACTGGGTGAGATTTTTGCTCTCGCTTTTAGGACTTGTAATTTTAATCTGGCTGATTTATTATTTCAGTAAAAAGGATTTTAGGAAGAAGTGATTAATCTTCAAAATTCAATTTATTCTTATATTTTTCAAGGAGGTTTCTGTATTTTTTTATTAACATCCTATTTTTATTCTCTCCAATTTATCTTCTATTTTCTATCAAAGATACAGTATTCGGTTCACTAATATGGGCAATTATTTTTCCCATTTCATTTAATTGGTATTTATTTGCACCAATAGTCCCAATATATCCAGAACCAGAAGAAACTATTGTGTGAAATCCTCTTGGAGAAGAAGTTTCGTCATCATGGATTAAATAGGTTAAAGCCCCCCAGTTTATACATTTTTTTCCATTGGGTAGTTTTTCTAGCTCATTATGGGTTAAATACCTCAAAATATCTTCAAAGTTCTTTTCTTTTTGATATAAGTTATTTATAACAAGTCCTGCTCCGGCTGTCAAAAGACAAAGTGCTCCTATCTTGAGTTTTTGTTTTAATGTTTTTTTCATTTTTTCATTGTTTTATTTAATTGTAGCTCTTATGAGCTAAAAATGGGTAGAATATTCTTGTTATAATATTTTGTTACAATAGATTATGACAGCAAATAGAAAGATTCATATACCTTGAAAAAAATAGAAGATTATGGAATCAAAAGATTTAGAAAAACTAGGATTGAATAGGAATGAAGCTAGAGTATATTATGAGCTACTGAAACTCGGCAGTTCAACAGCCTCAGATTTAGTTAAGCAAATGGGAATTCATAGAAACATAGTATACAATAATTTGGAAAAATTGATAGAAAAGGGGCTTGTTTCATACATTATTCAGGAAACAAAAAAATTATTCATAGCTCAAGAGCCTTCGGCAATTTTGGAATACCTAGATAAAAAAGAAGAAGAAATATCTAAAGAAAAAGAAATAGCTAATAAATTGATAGCAGAAATAGAAAATCTAAAAAAAGAGCGTGCTGAAGGTCAAGAAGCCCAGATTTTTAGAGGGATAGAGAGTATGAAAAAAGTTTTATCTGAAATTCTTGAGGCTAAAGAAAATTTAGTTTTGGGGATGACAAACAAATCTACAGAACTTCTTGGAGAAACATATTGACAGAATTATAACATTAAAGTCAAGGCAAAAAGGATTAAAGAAAGATTATTATTAAGTTCGGATTTTTGAGAATGTTTATTCTTTTGAAAAAAATAAAAACATTCAAGTAAGAATTCTTCCAAAAGAACTAAATCAGGTAACAGAAATAATTCTCTTTTGTGAAAAAGTTGCTATATTTGGTTATTCGAATAAACCTTTAGTTTTTCTAATCAAAGACAAAGGTTTATATCAAACATATCTCCAGCAATTTGAATTTTTATGGAAAAAATCCAGAAAATAAAAAACACTTATCCCAAATATCTGACTTTGCCTGGGCGGGGTTCAAACACAATTCCTTCCTCAATTAATTTTTGAATTTCCTGCGTGATTATCGATGGAGAAATATCTTTTAGATTCATAATTATTGTTTCTTTTTCAATCCCTCCATTTTCTTCAGCATTTTTTATTGCGCCGAGAATTCTGTCTTTGACAGCGACAATTTCTTTTCTTCCAAGATTTGTGGAGTTTTTTTCCCTTTCTTTTTCAGTTTCGATTTTTCTTAACAAAAGGTATTTTGGATCGTATTCTTTGATTAATTCCGGAGAGATGTAAAGTTCGTTGTTCCAATATCTCAGGAGGCCGATTACAACGACTGTTTGACCTTGCGTGAACTTTGAGAATTTGTCCGCGTCGTCGCCAAAAGCTTTGAGTCTTATCTGGCCTAAGCCGTCATCCAAAGTAAGATTCAGATATTTTGTTTGCTTCTCACTTTCGTATTTATCGACGATGTTTCCGGCAACATTTACTCTAACGATATTTTTACTTCCCAACTCAAGATAAGAAAACCGCTCGTCAATAATTCTTGGTTTTCCAATGAGAATATCACCCACTCTCAACTTGAACGCCGTGTGTCTTTTGAACTGTTCGTTTTCAGCCATTGAAATTAAAAATTACAACAGTTTATAAGTTTTTATGGTTTGAAGTTTAAG
>CAYQQA010000035.1:0-7255 GCA_964419805.1 Candidatus Woesearchaeota archaeon | reverse complement strand
CGACCGAGATGATACAAAGGAAATTGTTGGTGAAGTTTTGAAAAAAATTTCGCTTTTGATTGCTCCTTTTGCTCCTTATATTTCGGAATTTGTTTACCAAAATTTTGAAAAAAATAAATCTGTTCATTTGGTTTCTTGGCCTAAGTTTGATGGTAAAAAAATTAACAAAAATTTAGAATCAAGATTTAGTGCGGGGTTAAAAGTTGTGGAAGCTGGTTTGGCTGAAAGAGACAAGAAACAAATTGGTTTGAAGTGGCCTTTGGCAAAAGCTGTGATTGTTTGTAAAGAAGGGGTTTCAAAAGAGTTTGAAGAAATTATTAAATCTCAGTTGAATGTCAAGTCTTTGCAAATAAAAAAGGGAAATGAAATTTCTGTAAAGCTTGATACAATGTTGACTCCGGATTTAGAGGCAGAGGGCTATGCTAGAGAGTTGTCGAGGCAGATTCAGGCTTTTAGGAAAGAACTTGGACTTGAAAAAACACAGAAAGTCAAAACTTTCATTTTTACCGATGCTGATTTCAAAAACGTCCTCGATAAACAAGTAAATTTTTTAAAAGAAAGAACGAACTCTCAAAAGTTGGAAATTGTTTTAACTCAAAAGGAAAACTTTAAAAACAGAAAGGTCTTTAAAATAAAGGAAAGGAAGGGTGAGGTCGCGATTGATGTTACTAATAAGTAACTGGCTGTTTTTACCCTTTTAGAGTATAAAAATATTTAAAAAGGAGAAAACATTAAAGAGAGGATGATAGTCAAGGAAGAATTTTTGAGCAGATTGAGGAAAATTTTTGATTTGAACCTTTACGAAGTTAAGGTTTGGACTGCGCTTCTTTCTCGTGGGACGTCGACGGCGGGCGAGTTGAGTAATATTTCAGATGTGCCAAGGTCGAGGACTTACGACATTTTGGAGAGTCTTGAGAAAAAAGGATTTATTGTTATGAAGCTTGGTAAGCCCATAAAGTTTGTTGCATTAAAACCGCAGGAAGTTGTTGAGAGAGTTAAGAAAAATCTTATGAAAAGTGCGCAGGAGCGGAGCAAAAGGTTGGAATCGTTGAAAAATGATGAAGTCATGGAGGAGTTGAGCGGGTTGTTCACAAAAGGCGTGAAATTTGTCGAGCCATCTGATCTTTCGGGTAGTTTGAAGGGGAGGCAAAATCTTTACAATCATTTGGATATGATGATTAGGGATGCCGAGAAAACTGTGACTATTGTGACGACTTCTGAAGGAATTAACAGAAAAATGGAAGCGCTTTTGCCGAGCTTGGAGAGAATCAAGAAGAGAGGGGTTAAGATTAGAATTGCGGCGCCAATTAATCAGAATAATTCTAAGGTTGCTAAAGAATTGAAAAAATTTGCAGAAGTGAAGAACCTCGAGGGGATGAAAGCGCGGTTTGTAATTATTGACTCAAACCAATTGATGTTCATGCTTCTCGACGATGAAAAGTTCCATCCTAATTATGATATTGGTGTTTGGATAAGTACAGAATTCTTTGCTCAAGCTCTTGAACAAATGTTTGAACTTGCGTGGAAAGATATGAAAGCAGTTCGATAAGTTTAGTTTGTTTTTGGGATGGGATTAAAATAGATTCGACTGATGGAGGGTTTTAAAAGTTAAAATGTTAAACCAATTTAAACGTTTGGAAAGTTATCAGAAGCGTTTTGACCATTTTGAGGGTGAATGAAAGTTTTTGCTCCTGCTAAAGTTTATTTTGTGAATAAAAATTTACTTTTGGAAAGCAACGATCCTCCAAGAGATAAGTGGAACATGAGTTGCATGTTTGCTCCTAGAGGAATTTGTAATCCAGAAGAAACACTAAACAACAAGTTGTGGTCTGTTTCAGGTTTAAATTTGAAAATTTTGTTCGAGAGGGAGATTTGAGTTTTTTCAAAAATTAAAAAATAGAAATCAATAAATTAAATTAAAAAATTAAAAATTAGGCTTACTTCTTTTTTTTCTTAGTAGTTTTTTTTGCAACCTTTTTTGCTTTTTTCTTCTTTGCCATTTTTCTTTTTGCTGTTTTTTTGCCTTTAGAGCTTTTCCCTCCAACAGTTCCTGAAAGGGTCGCTTTGTATTTAATAGGCGCTTGGGCAGAAGCCAGCTTTGCAGCCCGGTCAGAAACTTTTCTTACTCTTGATATTGCGTTTCTGATTTCTTTGTCAAGCCTCATAAGCTCTTTATTTGTTTTTTTCACTGATGACTCAAGAGATCTTTCAGAAATCTTTCCGAAGAAAAATCTTTTTGCCTCAGCCTCGAATTCATCAAGAAGACCTTGTTTTTCTTCCTGCCTTGCTCTTATCAATTCTCCTGCAACAGTAAGCTCTTTTTGAAGTCGGGAAAAAAGCGACTCGTTCATATTTTTAACACGTACCATTAACAACACCTCCTTTCATTGTTTTAATAAGTTATATTTGTTTAAATATTTTTTGTTTGGGCTACATTTTCTCGATGACTTCAATTCCTAAGATATGAATTGCGTTTCTCAAGACAACTCTGAATGCTTCGACGAGTGCAAGCTGAAATCCTTCATCCTTCGAACCAATTATTTTTTTGTTCTGATAAAATTCATTAAACAATTTGGCCAAATCGTAGCAGTAATTAGCAATCAGCGACGGATTTTTTGTATCAAAGGCTTTTTTCACAATCACATTAAAATCTACAATTTTTTTTGTCATTGCAATTTCTGTCCCGCTCATTTCATCAATCTTGAATTTTTTTTGTGTCACTCCTTTTTTTATTACTGATGATGCCCGCGCATAACTGTAAAGAAGATACGGTCCTGTGTTCCCGTTGAATGAAACGAATTTTTTTAAATTAAAAATAACGTTGTTTTTTCTGTGGCTTTTTAGGTCGCCGTAAAAAATCGCGGCAATTGCAATTTTGTGAGCTCTTTTTTCAAGTTCTTTTTTTGAAATTTTTTCGTCTCTTTTTGAGATTTCTTTTTTCACAAGTTCTTTTGTTTTATCCAAAATGTCTTCGACTAAAACAACTTTTCCTTTTCTTGTAGAAAATTTTTTTCCAGAAGAATCCATGTAAAGCCCGTGTCCAACATGCTCACATGACTGAGCCCATTTGTGTCCCATTGATTCTAATATTTTGAAAAGTTGTTTAAAATAAAAACTTTGCTCGTGACCGGTTTCATAAATCATTGCATTGAATTTGTATTTTTTATAACGAGTGATTGCGGTTGCTAAATCTCTTAAAGCGTAAGTTGTTGCGCCGTCGTCCTTAACTAAAACAACAACGTCTAAATTTTCTTTTTTCAAATCAGCTATCCATGCTTTTTTGCTTTTTTTCACAAGGTTTTTTGTTTGTAGTTCCTCGAAAATTTTCTTTGCATTTTTGACAGCGTCGGCTTCACCGGAAAAAGAATCAAATTTTATTCCCAAGGATTTATAAGTTTTTTTAAATTCCTCCAACGACCTTTCACGAAAAACTTTCCATAACATAAGTGATTCCTTGTTTTTATCCTCGAGTTTTTTAAAATATTCTTTTGCTTTTTTGTCATAGGTTTTTTTGCTTGCTTTAATGTAAACTTCCATCAAGTGTTTTAAAGGATTTTTTAAAAGGGTGTTGTGGTTTCCGAATTTCTCGAATCCGAAAAGTATTCTGCCGAATTGTGTTCCCCAGTCGCCAATGTAATTAATCTTGATTGGCTTGTATCCTAAAAATTCTGCCATATTTGCCAGCGAGTTCCCGATTATTGTTGATCTTAAATGATGAATTCCCAATGGCTTGGAAATGTTTGGTGAGGAAAATTCAATAATGATTTTTTCCCTTTTTTCCCTTTTTTCTTTTCCATAGTTTTTTTGTTTAGTTATGGCCTCAAAAACAGCTTTTCTTGCAATGTCTTTTCTGTCAACAAAAAAGTTAATGTATGGTCCTTCAACATGAATATTGTCGAATTCTGTTGCCTGAGGTGTTCCAATTTTTGCCCTTAATTCTAAAGCAATTTGATGAGGTGAATCTTTAAGTTTTTCTGCAAGGAAAAAACAAGGAAAAGCAAAGTCTCCATTTTTTACAGATGTTGGAACTTCAATTCGCGACTCGATCTCATCCCGAGAAATTTTAATTCCTTTTTTCTTAAATGCTTCTTCAAGTACTTTCACCACTTCTTTTTTCATGTTTATTCAAAAGAATCTAAAGTTATAAATGTTTTGAAGATTGTGGAATTTGATTGGATAATTAAGTTTCAGTAAACTCATGGTTTTGAAATTTAGGGTTTTCGGAGTTAAAATTCAAAAAATCTTCGCTCCGCTCAGAAATTAAATAAATTGTTAATCTGGTGAAATGAAGGTTTGGTAATCCTTAATTTTTTTCTTGAGAAGCTTCACTACACAAATATTTATAAATATGCAAAGGTGGTCTAAACCATGGGTTATGCAGAAAATTCAAGAATAATAAATGAAAAATTTGAAGAAGTGAAGAGTTTAGATAGTAAAGTATTCATTGAAATTCTGTGTCAAGAAATAGTTGCCCCGGAGGATTTTAGATTTTATTTAACTAAAAATATTGTATTGCCTTGGATGCAACAATTTAATAATAATGAAAATTATCGGTTTAGGCAGGGGGATGAGTGGAATGAAGAAGGAGGGATAGGAGGAAACTTTAAAGGACTTTACATTACCCATGTAAAATTATATATGTATGATGGGACTCTTGAGCCTCTTGATGAGGGAGACTATAGAACAAAAAGAGGTTTGTTAATTAGAAATCATTACCTTTGTAAATCCGATGTTGTAGAGGTTCATATTGTTGCAGACAATCTCTGTGATTTTTTAACTCAGGAAGAAATATTGTATAAGAGAACTAATTGGGAAGTTCCGAAAAATTTAAGAATCCCCTAACCTCAAAACCCTTTTGACATCATCGTGGATTTTTTTAATAGAATCAGATGCATCGATTTCATAAAATTTGGATTTGTTTTTGAAGAGTTTTAAAACGGGTTTTGTTTGTTTTTTAAAAATCTCAATTCTTTTTTTAAAAGTTGCAATATTGTCGTCAGATCTTTTGGATTTCGATTTTTTCATTCTTCCTTTAAGTCTTTCGGTTGCGATTTTTTCTGTAAGTGAAAAATAAATCACTGAATCAATGAGTTTTTCTTTCAATAAACTTTTTGCCTGAGACATATTTCTTCCCGCCCCATCTAAGATATACTTTTTGTTAGAGTTGATTGCTCTTTTGATTATTTTAGAAATTAAATCATCTGAAAGCAAGGTACCTTCGCTATAGTGTTCTTTGAAATTTTTTAAGAATGAGTTTTTCTTCTTCATCTGGTTTCTGATTATTTTTCCAATGTTTATGTGTTTGAAACCAAAAGGAATCAAAAGTCTTGCTTGCGTTCCTTTTCCTGAACCGGGCATCCCGATAAAAAGAACTTTTTTCATTTTATAACCAAAGCGAAATTATTTATAAGGTTATTCATTTAATTCTTTCTAATACTTCAAGGTCTTGCATTGTGGATAAAGCTATAAGTTAGTAGAACCAAGCTTTTAGACGGATAAACTTTGCAATCTATGTCATAAATTTTTCAAGATAAAATATCACTTTGTTTTTTGTATTAAATATAAAAAGGATTTGTTTTTAGAAAAGAAATATGTAGAAACTTTCAAGAAAGTTTTGTAAGGGATTAGAAGAAAGATATTCTATGAAATTTGAAACAATTGGTTTTAATGAAGACCATGTGCATTTTATGTTGCAATCTGTACCAAAATATTCGGCCCCACAATATTTAAGATTGTAGAAAGCATAACAGCAATTAAACTTTTTGAGAATCATCCAGATTTAAAAAAAGAATCATGGGAGTGAAGAATTTTGGAGTGATGGAGGTTATGTTGAAACAGTCGATGAAGGAATAAACGCAGACATAATAAGAAATTACATTAAAAATCAAGGAAGAAAAAGTGAACAATTAAGATTAGATAATTTCTAGATGTCCTAAGATTTTGCTTTAGGGAGCTTCACTTTTGAAAAATGTGTGGTTTTCCATAAAAACATTTTCATCTTGAGGGTATATACATCTTTGTAATTAACAAACTAAAATGAAGTTAATTTAGCTAATCTTGTGGGAGAGGTTTTATAAACAGCTTAAGGTTTATTTTGTAATGGCTGATAAAAAAACAAACATGTCGAAGGAAGAGGAAGTGGGTTATCACAAAGGGTCCATAAATACGCTGGCGAATGAGAGGAACGAGCTTGTTCGGCTTTTGCAGATTGTTGAAACACTTATCCAAAGCCACTTGAAACGGCTTGAAGAACTCGGCGTGAAAATCACAAAAAAGAAATGAAAACTTTTTACGAAAAAATTTATGAAGTTGCGAGAAAAATTCCGAAAGGAAAAGTTGTAACTTACAGATCTCTCGCGAAAGCTGTGAATTCAAAAGCTTATCGGGCTGTCGGAACCGCTATGAATAAAAATCCCCATGCGCTGAAAGTTCCGGGTCACAGAGTTGTGAACAGCGGTGGAAAAGTCGGCGGATTTGCTTCTGGAACGAAAAAGAAAATTGCAATGCTTAGAAGAGAAGGTATTGAAATCAAAAACGGGAAAATTGATTTGGCGAGATTTGGGTGGAAAGCTAGAAAATAAAAGCTCTGTCCGGAGTTTAATCTTTGAAACCGAAAATTAGTTATTCTAAAACAATTTAGATGAGATATGCAACAAACAATTATCCCATCTAAATATAATAATAAATTGGAAAAGCAATTACTTAATCTTTTCTATTCTTCAGGCTTACCATTGCACTTCAACAAAACAGGAAACAAAGAGTTTCAATCATAATTTTGTTCCATCGTTCCAAAAAATCAATTCGCGATTTTATCGAAGAGATTTGCGAATCAAAATGGATTTCATGGCTTGGTCTGAAGTACGTTCCTGCAAGGAGCACTTTTCACGATTGGCTGAATTGGTTTGATATGAAATTAATTAGAAAATTAATTGATTTTACTGTCGATAAATCCAATCTGAAAGTTGTTGCTATCGACGGTTCAGGAGTTCAGACAAATTTCCAATCCCCGTATTATCAAAAAAGACTAAAAGATTTTAACAAAAAAACAAAAAGAAGTTACAATAAGTTAGACATTATCGTCGATACTCATGGAAAAAAGCAAATTATAGATTATTCATTTTTATTAAAAAATCGCAACGATTGTTTCGTTGCTAAAAAATTATTAAAGAAAACAAAATTGAGAAAATGCAAAATTCTCGCAGATAAAGGTTATCCAAAATACGATTTTATCGACGACATGAAGAAAAAGAAAAAT
>CAYQQA010000034.1:0-7270 GCA_964419805.1 Candidatus Woesearchaeota archaeon | reverse complement strand
TTGTTAATAAGATTTCACAATAAAAATAAAGGAGTTGTAGAAACAGAACCCATGGCAAACAACTCGGAATCTTTATAAATAGTTCTTGTATTTTAATTCAGTTAGTCAGTATTCAAAGCATCACGCTCAGTAGAAACCTACTTAAAACAAATAAGATATCGCGTAATGCCTCGGTCGCATAGTGGTTATTGCACCGGATTGCTAATCCGGGCCCTTCGGGGCTCGCAGGTTCGAATCCTGCCCGAGGCGTTTAAGTGTCTACGTTATTCCTTCACAAAACAAGTAGGCACTTTATCAGGATATCGACAAAACAGTTTAAATAAAATTATAGTTTCAAAAAATCAATTTAACGAAACCGGTCAGCGATGCTTGAATTTGTTATACATGAAAAGATGTCTAATAGCTAAGAAAGCTCCCACTGAGAACAAGACTACTGCAACTAGGGATCTACTGCTGAAGGTCGAAATCCCTGCAATTACACTCTTCAACATCTCGGTACTAAGCTGATATTGGGAATTGCTATCATCAAAACTAAACATGAAGACTGATAAAACAACCATTAGAAGCCCGATTATTAGCATAAAAATTTCTGTATACGCACGTATTAAAGATGCCCCAGGTTTGTGCCTCATCAAAACAAAAAGTCTTTGGTATTTTTAAATTTAACTTCTAACCGCATAGAATTATAAGGTCAAAATTTACATACTCTTGCATGTTGCAAATACTATGGGCAACAATGATTTAAAAAATGATGTCGAGAATATTGAAAAACTCACTCCTTCACAACGTAGTTATGTAGATGGCATAGCTAAGGATTTTGGGTTTTTATCAATAGATAAACTTTCGATAAAACTTGGATTTATTAATTCGCAAGATATGGCTCGCAACCACAATTTTGACAGCATTTATGAGTTCTTCACTAAACCAGGGCATGTAGGAAGATACTTAAATATTGAACATCAGTTAAAAAATAAAATCACAAAACAAAAAAATAAAAAATAAAAACAAAATTTATCTTCGAGCTAAAGTGAAGACATGTTTAAGGGCTACAATTATTGTTGCAGGTACAAACACCACCAAAAGTGCTTGAAGAATATTCTCAAAAGCAGTCACACTACTTACGACCTGTTGACCGAAAGCAGACGCAATTATTAATACAGCTCCAGAGATCAAAAATGGTTCGACTTCTTCGTCGCCAACGTTAAGCAAACCCACAATAAGACCAATAACCAACAAAACAATTGTCATCGTTTGGCTCAATACTCCGAACAATCCAAGAATAATTGCCAAGACAACTCCAATTAGAAAAGCCCAACTTCCTAACATGTTAGATTTCTTTTTTGCCATTTTCCACCTCCTTTCAACTCATATGTATACTTTAATATATATTTTTTAGTTTATTAATGTTACCTTTTTGGGTTGCGTTAACTTAAAAGGTCATGAATAAAAATATTACTCTCTAACACTTATTTTTAATTAAGAGGGGTATCTTATTCCATCCAACTTTAACTTCTTGTTTTTCTCCTCGGGGCATTAGATAATTATAATTGATTGTAAAAAATTCTATCCACAAATTAGCATTGTCCAGTCTCTTAAAGCCTTTACATGCATGTAACCACAGAGCATAAAATCTGTTTATACCTTCGGCACGATTGTTGCTCAGCTTGTACCATTTTATTTTATGAATTACATTCTTAGCTTTAAAATGAGCAACAACATGTCTACAATCCAATATTTTTTTAACTGCTTTTTTATAACTTTGAAGACCATCGCTGACAAGAATCTCTGGACTAAATCCTGTTAGCTGTTTTGCTTTTTGCAAAACAATTTTAGCATTAATAATGTCTCTTGCAAAACTTACATGTGTTGCTAAAATATTATTATTTGTATCAGAAACTATCCAAAGATAAGCAATTCCCTTTTTCTTTTTCTGTTAATTCTTTTGACTTTAATGAATTTCTCGTCGACATGCCAAACTTCTCTTCCAAAATCTAATGGAATAATATTTACAAATTTGCACAAATGTGGTGCAAATTTGAGAACCCAATTATAAATTGAAACATGACTTATTTTAATATAATTTAATTTTCTTAATATTCTTTTAACATTTCTCGTCGATAAAGGATATAATCTTAGAAATAAAGCATTCATTATCGCCTCTTTTGAATATCTCATTCTTGCAAATATCCCTTTCCCACAAAATCTCTTTTTACATTCATTACATTTATATCTTTGGACTCTCTTATTATCATAACCGTTTTTAACGGTTAAGAAGGAGTCGCAGTATATGCATTGCATGGCTCCTTCCTCTTTTATTTATCGTCGGTTATCACAAGATAAACTGTTTTATCAAGATACTCTTTTGGACAATCTACTTTAGCACTCGTACCAAATTTAGTTACTTTTCTCTTCAAGAACCCTCGGATATTCTTTATCTTCAATTCTGATTTAGCAATCAATTTTATCTTTTTCATCTATCTATTAGATATCTTAACTATATAAATCTTACTTTATCACCTTTTAGCTTAACATAATCCCTTTTTAATGCTGGAAAAACCTCCAACGAGAAAAAATACACTCACTAAAAACCTCCTACGGGTTTTTAGAAAAATTCGATTTTTAAAAATAAAAATGTGTTTTAAATCCTCCGCGTCCAGATACCCTCTAATGGAGTTAACTTCGTTCACGATATAAAAAGATGTTAATTTTGAAAACCCTGAACTTTTTGAGATTATATTCCTTGAATAAAGGTGATGAAATTATTAATTAGCAATTAGAAAAAATAAAGATTATCAAAAATGGATTTTACTGGATTAATTGATGTATTATTTCTGAGCGGAGCGAAGGAATTTTTGAAACGACTCGCAAGCTCACAATTTGGAAAATTGTTAATTAGAAAAATCTCTGAACATGTTGAAATTAATTACTTAGATAAATATGATAGAAAATTATTATCATATCGAGGTTTTGCATTATATTTAAGTATTAGAATGTAAACGCGGTGAGCACAATTTTAAATTTATAATAAAAAAGTTTTGAGGTTAAGGAAAAGTCTGTAAAATTAATATTTAAAATCTCTAACTTTCCCAAATTCATAAACCTTGTTCTTCCCAATAACAAGTACACTAAAATTTTTCAAAGCTCTCTGAGGAATGATTGAAAAATCATCGAAGAAATATTCATTAAATTCATTTATCAGTGTGCCTTCCGGAATATCTAAAAAACTCGGAAGAACTATGAAATTTTGATTTTTATATTTTCCAGATAAAAAACATTTGTAAGTTTCTTTTTTCGCGCCCTCTTCAAGAATAACGCACGGATGTAAATGCCCCATGACAATTGTGTTAACTTTTCTTTCAAGAACTTTGTTCATTCTTCTATCCCCGTGAACAAAAGCCAAATCTTCTTCAATGTGATAATCTTTTAATTTTCCTTCAAAAGTGTAATCAATCGTATCGTGATTTCCTTTAATCAAAATTATATTTTCCGCAGGGAAAAACTCCCCCAAAAAATCAAGTACTTTTTGAAATTCGTTTTTTTCCCTTGCTTCAAACCCAAAAGCATGTTTTATATCGCCGATGAAAACTATTTTTTTTACTTCTGAATTTTGTTTTTCAATGGTTTCAAAAATTTTTTTTAAATCTTTAATAATATCTTCAACCTGTCTCTCAGGAATTAAAATTCCGGATTGTCTCAACGCAGTTTCATATCCTATGTGCAAATCTCCAACTGCAAGAATCCCTTTTTCCGGAAAAAATAAAGTTTTGCCAATGAATTTTTTTATCATTGAAAAAAATCCCCCCCATATTTCAGAATATTTTTAACATGCATCTTATGCATTCTCCTAAGAAATTCTTGTTTGTCTTCGATTCTAATCAAATCTGTATGTCCTTGAAGAATTAAATTTAATGCAAACGGACTTGGCAAATTTGTTTCCAAAATTTCAATTCTTATTTTTTTCTGTTCAATTTGTTTCAAAATATATAAAGTATTTTCCACATCCATCAAATCTTCAAGAACCTCTCTTCTAGCTTCCCTTAATATAGGAAATTCCCTACTAATCTTTCTCACAGCCGCAAGAAGAAAATGAGATTTCATCTGCTGTTTTCCAACGGTTTTTCTCATACCTCGGTAATTCCTAAGAATCATCAAAGAACGCGCAGCGCAATGTCTAAACCTTCGTGCAAGAACATCTGTTTTATCGAGAGATTCTTTCAAATATTTATCTAAATTTTTAGGGCTTAAAGTTTTCAAAGTTCTGTTAAGAAACATTCTTTCACCAGAAAGATAAAATCCATTGTCTGTTATCCCTATTTCAACATCACGGCCTCCAATACTCCCCATGACATAAGCCATCACTCTTGACAAAGCGTCGTTCACTCTCCTGCCAAATAAAGTATGAAAGAGCAGATATTTTTTTTCGTTGTCTGTAAATTTTTCAACAATAATATTTCTTAAATCAGGAATTTTCATAAAACTATGTTGCTCTAAAAAATAGTTATAAATTGTTTCAGCTGTTTCCGCGGGAAGATAAAGATAAGATTTTACAAAATTAATTATTTTATTCTTCGACATATTCGAATCAAGTTTTTCTCTCATGAGTTTTCTAAATTTAGAAATTTCAATTGCTGAATCAAAACTTAAAGGTAATGCTTCTGAAAACCAAGAGGGAATTGTCGGGTGACGTTTTGTTTCTGACGCGACAAAAAGATTCATCCCTTTAGTATACCTGTAAACATATTTTCTTCCCCCCAAAACAAAGACATCCCCCTTTTTCATTCTTGACAAAAATGATTCGTCGATAATTCCCACATTTTCCCCACCCTTAGCAAGTTTTACACGAACAAAAGATTCGTCTGGAATTGTCCCAAGATTTGTCAAATAAAGAACCCGCGCCATTTTTCCGCGCTTGCCGATTGTTTTTTCATTTTTGTCAAACCAGATTTTTCCATAAACTGAATTTTTTTCAAGCGAGTAATCTCCTGACAGATAACTTATCACGTCGTAAAAATCATTCTTAGAAAGTTCACTATAACAATAACTTTTTCTTATAACTGAAAGCAATTCATCGATTTTCCAAATTTTATAAATTGCCATCCCATAAATTTGTTGGCTTAAAACATCAAGACAATTTTTTGGAAAACGAACTCTGTTTATTTTTCTTTCTATCATTTCTTTTTGAATTATTGCGCATTCAACCAAGTCATCTCTGTCCATTACAATGAATCTTCCTTTTGCAGTATCGTGAAGTTTGTGCCCCGCTCTCCCAAGCCTTTGCAAAGCTCTCGAACTAGATTTAGGACTGCCCAACATTAAAACTAAATCAATGTAACCAATATCCAATCCCAACTCAAGACTTGTAGAGCAAACAACAACTTTTAATTTTCCTTGCCTCAATTTTTCTTCTATTTCAAATCTGTGGGACTTACTTAAAGATGAATGATGAGCTGCAATATTGTCATCACCATATTCCATAGGATAACGTTCTTTCAAATAATCTACAACTCTCTCAGTTGCTGAACGCGTATTCGTAAAAATTAAAGTTGTTTTATGTTCCTTAATTAATTCAGACATTGACTCATACATTTTAAGATGCAACCCCTCGTCTTCAATTATATTCTTCACAGGGCTCAAAACCTGAACATCAATTTTTTTGTTCAGCGGGACTGCACAAATGTAAACTTTTCTTTTTTCATCTATGCCTACAAGAAATTTTGCAACTTCCTCAAGCGGTTCAATTGTCGCGCTCAAACCAATTTTTACAGGCCATGTTTCCGAAAGCTCGTTGAGTCTTTCAAGAGTCAATGAAAGATAAGTTCCTCTTTTATTATCAAGAGCGTGAATTTCATCCACAACACAAAATTCAACCGACTTTAAATTATCAACAAACTTTTTTGTTGTCAAAATTATCGCAAGGGTTTCAGGGGTCGTTATCAAAATATGCGGAATTTTTTTAGCCATTTTTGCACGCTCAGAAGCAGTTGTGTCACCGGTTCTCAAGGCAACGCGAATTTTCTGCAATTTTATATTTTTCTTTTCCGCAAGTGCATTTATTTCCTCCAAAGGTTCAATTAAATTTTTTGCAATATCATTTGAAAGAGCTTTTAACGGCGACGAATACACCGCGTAAATTTTATCTTCAAGTTTTTCTGATTCAGCCAAAATAATTAAATAATTCAAAATTGACAAAAAAGCCGTGAGTGTTTTCGTCCCACCCGTAGGCGCAGAAATTAAAATATTTTTCCTTTCCCAGATATTCAAAACTCCATACTTCTGAGTAAGTGACAAGTCATCAAACTTTTCAAAAAACCATTCTTTAACCAGCGGATGCAAAATTTTCTTCACATCCCTAGTGTTCCTTTGTTTTGCCTCCAATATCAACGTCATTTTTTCATAAAAATAATAAGATTTATAAACTTATATGAACACCTATTCATATGTACAATTCATACCATACTTTTTTTTTAAACCTTGCGAATCGGCTTAAAATAGACCTGGTTCTTTTACTTAGAAAAAAAGAAATGTCAGTTTCAAAAATTGTAAACAAAACAGGAATTGAGCAAAGCAAAATTTCCCACGCACTTTCTTCTTTACGATGCTGTAATATAGTTTTGTGCAAGAAGGACGGTAAAAAAAGAATTTACAGACTAAATGAAAAAACAATTGTGCCAATGTTAAAATTAATTGACGAACATTCAAAAGAATTCTGTAAACACCCCTACAGTAAGTGCAAAAAAATTCACGAAATAAAAAATTAAAGAAAAAGATGAAAGAAATTTATTTGGATAACGCAGCGACGACAAAAGTTGATGAAAAAGTCTTGAAAGAAATGACCCCTTATTTTAGCGAAAAATATGGAAACGCGTCTTCAGTCCACGAGTTCGGACAAATTGCAAAAAACGCTCTTGAAAAATCAAGGAAAACGATTGCAAAATCTATAAACGCAAAAACATCTGAAATTTTTTTCAATTCCGGCGGAACAGAAGGGAACAATTTTATTTTGAAAGGACTTTCGTTTGCACATTATCCTGAAAAAAACCACATTGTAACAACAAAAATAGAGCACGACTGCATTTTAAACACTTGTAAATGGCTTGGAAAGCACACTGCAAAAATTACTTTTTTAGATGTTGGCAAAGACGGATTTGTAAATCCAAAAGATGTTGAAAAAGCTGTAACTGACAAAACAATTGTTGTTTCAATAATTCATGGGAATAATGAAATTGGAACAATTCAGAATCTCGAAGAAATTGGGAAAATTTGCAAAGAA
>CAYQQA010000033.1:0-7355 GCA_964419805.1 Candidatus Woesearchaeota archaeon | reverse complement strand
CATGAATGCTGGTTCCCGTTTTCACAAGCCCCTTTTTGCTGTAATCCATAATAAAATTTGCAGATTCTTTAACCAACTCCCACATTTTTTTCAAAAACTTAATATTTTTTGAGTGCAAATAAGTATCATAAATTCCGTGAACCAGCAAGCCCACATTATCGTGTTGGTCTTTTCGCGAAACACTCGGCCAGCCAGCTTTATCATATCTTTGAAAAATTTCCCCGTATTGTTCAAGCTTCGTAAATCTCTTCATAAAAAAATAAAATCTTTCAGAACTCTTAATTTGCCCAGCCATATTGAGAGCTTTTGTGATTATTACAGAATCTCTGACATAAACATAAGGATAAGCTCCATCTAAGGGTGTTGCCAAAATTCCACCATTTTTTAACTGAAGCCCTCTCAAAACTTTCACACTCTTGTTATAAAGATTTATTTTTTTCATCCTCTTTGTTAAAACTAAATTGATTTGTGTTTAAATTATTTACTTTTTATATTCTTGTTACTTTTAAAATGATTTACAATAAATAAAATTCCCACAATTATCCATGGAAGACTAATAAGAAAAAAACCCAGTAACTCAGTGTAAGTTTTAAAAAATAAAGTAAAAACTATCCCCATTATAATATAAATTACTCCTCCAACCAATTCCCACTTCCACGCAATTAACAAAATTGAAACCAAAACAATTGAAGGAATAAGATGCATAAAAAGCGCTACTAGAATTTCCCAACCAGAATACTCTTCAAATACATCAAGGGAGAAAAGACTGATAAACAAAATAAAAACTATTGACAAAATCCTCGGAGTCCAGCGCAAAAAACTATTTTTTTGTTTTCTCCTGTTTTTTAAAGAATCCTTTTTCATTCTTTTTCCCAAATAATTTTTTTTATTTTTTCCGCAATTTTCAAAGGTTCTTTAGATTGCCAAACATTTCTTCCAATTGCCATTCCTGAAAAACCAGCTTTAACATAATTTCGAACCTGTCCCAACAAACCTTTTTCATTTTTTTTCAAACCGCCGGCAGCAACAACTTTTGCTTTGCCCGCAGATTTAACAGCCCAAGCCAAATCTTTTAATTTTCCAACAGGATGAATTTTTATCACATCTGCGCCAATCTCCAAACCCACCCTTGTTGCGTAAGCCATCAAATCCGTTTCTTTTTTTCTCTTAACGCTTTTTCCCCGAGGGTAAATCCAAACAACAACCGGAATTTTTTTCTCATGAGCTTCTTTTTCTATCTTTGAAAATTCCTCCATCATTTCTTCCTCGTGGATACTTCCTATGTAAATTGTAAATCCCACCGCGCTCGCACCAAGCTTTATTGCCTCATCAACAGTTGCAATCTGCGCAGAAATTGGATCCCCTTCAACCAAATTTGTTTTGCCGTTCAATTTCAAAACAAGCGGAACCTTCGATTTTTTAAGCTCTTTTCCGTATTTTTCAGCAACACCTTTTTGAAAAATAACTCCCGTGAACTTTCCTTTTTTAGCAATCTCTATCACATATTTCGGATCAACATTTTTATCATTAAAATCCGTCGGTCCGTGTTCAATTCCTTGATCATAAGCTAAGAAAAAAAATTTCCCTTTCCGTGATATTTTTGATAAGTTTGGTTTCATAGTTTTATTGTTTCCAATTCAACATTGTCAAAATCGTAAAGCTTCTTAGCTTCCAAATTATAACAACAATTTTCATATTTATTTTTAGTATTTTTTAAATTAAAAAAATTATTCTGAAACAAATAAATTTGAGTTCTCAAGGGGTTTCCTGGATAACACCATAAAACCCATTTTTCATGCCCATTAACATACTCATTACTTAATTTAATTTTTCCTTTGGCAACTAAATAAAACAGGAGAGTTTCTTCTAAAAAGAAATTTATCTGATTATCATCCAATTTTCCTCTCCCTAAATCTTTAAAGTCTTGTTTTAGATATTCCTGAAATTTTTTATCCTTAGAATAAATCTTTTTTAGTTTTCCAAAATAACTAATAAAGTCTTTGCATTCCAAAATTATCTGATTCCAAGTGGAAAAATGAAAAGCTTTTTGAATGTAAAAAGGATTGGTTTTAACAATTTTCATAAACTCATTTTTATGAGATAAAATTAAAGGCAAAAATTTATTTTTTAATTTATTGGCTTTTTCTTCAGAGTTAAAATAAAGATAATCTCCATAAATAAAATTTAATCCTATTAAAGGTTTGATTACTTTTTTAGGGCTGAATATTTTCATATATGTCCAACATTTTTTAGCAGTTTGCACATTAGAAATTCTACTCATTGAAATCGGAAAGACCAAAATTCCTTCCTCAGCAGGTATTTTATTTATATCAAAAAATTCATTCTTTTTTCTCTTCTTCACCCCAACTTCCTCCTCAATAATTTATTTTTCGCGCCAATGTACCTTAAGACACTTTCACTTTCTTCAAGTCCTAGTTTTAAACAACCCTCAATATTTTTTCCGGCAATAAGTCCTGCGACAAAACCCGCTCCAAAAGCATCACCCGCCCCTGTCCTTTCAACAACTTTAATTTTATGAGGTTTGATCGAATATTTCTTTCTGCCGTCATAAGCCCACGTCAACTGATTCTTATTTGTCACGACAACAATTTTAGGGCCCAATGAAAAAAGCCATTCCAACAAATTTTTATTTTTAACTTTAGTTTTTTTAAGTAAAAGTTTAGCTTCTTCTTTATTCAAAATTAAAACCTCTGTTAGTTTTAAAATAAGTTTAATATCTTTTCTTTTAATCAAATACTCGCTCGGATTGAAAACAAATTTAACACCTTTCCTGGCCAAATAATCAACTAATTTTTTTTGTGTGCTAAAACTCTCTCCCAAAAGTGATGTGAGATAAATCCATTTTGTTTTAACTTTATTAAATTTTAATTCATTAAATCTAAGTTTATCATTTGCCCCTTTGAAAGTTAGGATTGTTCTATTGTGTTCTTTGCTGTCCAAAATAACAGAATATCCTGAAAAAAAATCTTTGTCGACTTTACCTAAAAATTTAATTTTTTCTCTTTTCAACAAATCTAAAATTTCTCTTCCATTATTGTCATCCCCAATTTTTCCTATAAATCCTGTCTTCAGGCCAAATCTTGAAAAAGCAACAGCCGTATTTGTTCCTCCACCCCCCACATCAAATCTCAGGTTCTTAATCAAAATTTTAGATCCAGAGTCATAACAGATGAATCCTTTTTTCTCAGCAACGTCTGTATTTACAAAAACATCCACTACGGCTGAACCAAAACTCACAACGTCAAACATTTTAACCTCTTTAATTAAAGAAAGATTTAACTAATTAAAAACTTTGTTATAAACATGAAAAAGAAAGTGCTTGTAATTGTGGCCCATCCTGACGATGAAACTCTTTGGATGGGAGGAACTCTCCTAAGAAACAAAAAAATTTGGAGCACAACATTGATTTGCCTCACTCGTAAAAGTGACAAAGACAGATATCCAAAATTCAAAAAAGTTATGAAAGCACTAGGGGCAAAAGGTTACATTTATGACTTAGATGATGAAAATCTTGAAAAAAATTTAAACCCAGAAGATATAAAAAAAATAATAACAAAATTCTCAGATAAAACTTACGACAAAATTTTTACTCATAACGAAAACGGAGAATACGGACACATAAGGCATAAAGATTGTCATAAAGCTGTAGTCTCAATGGTAAAAAAAAGTCAGCTCAAAGCAAAAGAACTTTTCTTCTTCTCTTACAAAAAAAAGGAAACTGATTACCAAGGATATGCTATATACAACTCGAGTGCAGATATTTTTATAAAACTAAATGGCGATGAACTCTCAATGAAAAGAAAACTTGCAATCGATGTTTATGGATATGATCGAGGTGGAAAAGGTTTCGAGGAAAACAGTGCAGGACAAATCGAGGCATTTGATAAATATATAAAATGAAAGCATTAATTCTATTTCCATATCCAGTCGAGGCTGATGGAGTGAGCATTCAGGGAAATCTTTTATACGAAGGATTTTTAGAAGCAGGTGTTGAGGCAGTCCCATGTCACCATCGCGACAGTTTGCAAAAAGAATTTTACCTAAGACACTTCAAGCCAGACGTAGTTATTGGAATCGGTTTTTGGGGGAACGCTCCGGATGTTTTGCGTGAACCGCTAAAGTGGGGGTGTGAAGTTGTCCCGTGGTTCAACTCAGATGGGTGGGTTGCAAATTACCAATCAGAATTTAATCAATTAAAATTAATGTTTACAACAAGTGACTGGGTAAAATCAGTTTACAAAAGAGATGGAGTTGACGTTTCAAAAATTGTTCCTATGCATATTGGAATTGATACAAATAATTACAGGCCTGTCAGAAATCCTGAAACAAATTTTGTAGTAAGAAGAATGCTTGGAGTTCGCGATGATGAAATTTTAATTTTAACAATGGGGGGAGATGTCACAAGTAAAGGAGCTCAGGAAATGATGCAGGCTTTGTCAAGAATTGATAAGGAATTTAAAAATTGGAGGTACATTTGCAAGTCGTGGCCGAGTGAGTGTTCGCACGAATGGAGGGAGAGAGAAGAAAAACTTGCTGAAGAATTAGGCATTCGCGAAAAAGTAACTTTCATAGACGGAGAATGGACTCCTGAATTCATGGCAAACATTTTAAACGCGTGTGACATTTACGCAGCACCATCGAGAATTGAAGGATTTGGAATGATTCAGGCAGAAGCAATGTCCTGTGCAAAACCCGTGATTTCAATAAACAAAGGAGGTCCCGCAGAATTTATTATCCACGGGCAAACCGGATTTTTAGCAGAAGTCGCGGAAGAAATAAAACTAAACGAAGAATGGGCCTATCCTGGCATGGGCTACTCGACGCGCCAGATTGTTAAATTTGACGAGCCAAAAACTTTTGGTTACAGGGCGAAAATAGATGATTTAGAAAAATACACGCGCCAATTAATTTTTGACCCAGAGTTAAGAAAAACAATCGGGGAGTCTGCAAGAAAATATGTTTTAGAAAATTTAGATTACAGAGTGATTGCGAGAAAAATGCTAAGTGTTATAAAGGAAAAACTCAATATATGTTAATGGTGCAGGGTCTATTTAAAAAGGCAAGACACAAAATTTACACAAACAATTTCTTCCTTAGCATTTGCTTTCCTAAAATTCGGAGTCTACAAAAATGAAAAATAAATTTATAAAATTAAACTCAGTTGCCTCCCACCTTAACCAACCTTCTTTAATAGATTTGGACTCTAATTTAATGGCCCTGTCTGTGGATAAATCAACCCTGAACAAAAAAATAAAATATGGTGTTGCGCGAGAGGTTTACAAAAGAGCTGGCGATCCGACAACACAAAAGTTTCTTGACAAAAGCAGATTAATAATCGTAACTTCTCGGGATTTGGTGATGTGGAAAAAAGCAGGAAATATTAAAATTAAAAAAATAAATGAGATAATTAAAAAAGTAAGGTCAGAAGATGAGTTTTTTATAGGATTAGAAGATCCGGATATTTATAAAAAAAATAAAAAATATCATCTGTTTTTCACAATAGCTTTCAGAAAAAAACACAAAAAAGATTACGAAGTTCATCTTGGCCATGCACAGGGCAAAACATTGGATTCATTAAAAGCAACAAAACCTTCTCTTTTGTCAAAACATTCAAAATTAAAAGGTATTTTTGGATTCAAAGAAATCTCCATTTTCCCATCGGCAAAATATGCTTTAACAGAAACTGGCAGAGGAACCGGCGGAACAAAAATAGCTCTTGTAAAAATTTCAGCTTTCAGAAAAAAATTCAAATTTGTTAAAGTTGTCCTCGACCCACAAAAATTAAAATACAAGTGGTGCAACGGAGAACTGTCAACGGCTCCGATGATAATCAATGTAAAAATAGGAAAAACAAAATACATTCTTGCATTTGTTAATGGACGGGAAAAGCCTAAAAAAACAAAAAAAGGAAATTTTGCAGTAGGATTAATTTTAATAAATTCAAAAACAAAAAACATAGACTGGATTTCTCCAAATCCTTTAATTTCAGATCCAGATTCAAAAGGCATAACTTTCGCATCAGACTTTGTCCAGATTGACAAGAACACCGGATATCTTTACGTGCATATAAATGATTCTTTTGTAAGAACTTATAAAATAAATCTAGAAAAATTAAAACAACTTTTACCAAAACCTAAAACCTTATAAATTACAGAAATAGAATTCTCTCATGGAGCAGGTTAGTGTTTTGGATGTAAAAAAAACTTTTGTGCTGGCAAACAAGTTGAAAGAATCTTCTGAAAAATTTTCAAGAGGTGAGATTGATGAAGAGAAATTGTTGGAAACCTATGGTTATTTAACAAGAATTTATGCAGATTTAACAGAATTAGAAGTAAATGAATTTCTTACCGATGCAAGAATTGAAAGATATAAAAGTTTGTCTTGGCAAAATGGCTTTTTTTCTTTAATAGAAATGGGTAATTGGCCGGAAGCCCAAGAAATTCCGCCAGAACTAACGCAAAACGCTCTTCCAGACACTGCCGTGCATTTGAGAAATTATTCAATTAACGATAAAATTTACGACACATACAATTTCTCAGATGAAAGAAAAAAGAATATTGAATCACTAATTAATTTAATAAGTAATGTGCAGGAAAACCCTTTGCTTTACAGACTTCCTTTGATTTTAGTTCCTGGCGATTTAATTAGAGGTGAAGATTACAAAGCATGGGTTATGGAAAATCATAGACATTATGTTAAACACCAAATTTCTTTGCACGGAATTGACGACGGAAATGTCCGAGCATTAGCCCTAGCTTTTTTAAACAATGAAGAAGCTTACTGTTATATCGGACACAAAAACTAAACTCACAACCTCTTAAAAATATTCTTTAATTTTATCTTCTGCACACCAACTTGTTCGTCGCCAACACCGCTGTAAATCAAAATATATTTTTTATTTAAATATTCAACAATTCCCGTGGGAAAAACAACCTGTTTTCCTTCATAAGATTTTGAATTTTTTCTGGGTATAATTATTGGCAGGTGGCTTCTCGATAAAAGTTTTTCAGGGTTATTTTTGTCAAACAGCGCAGCCCAGACGGCATAAATTTCTGGGCCGGGTTCAACACGCTTTCCGAAAAATCTTTTCATCTCTGCCATGAAACTGTGGTCTTCCAAATTTGTAACTCCATGAAAAAACAAGAGCCAGCCTTTTTTTGTTTTAATTGGTGGCGGCCCTGCACCGCTTCTCGAGAAATGAGTATGCTGTCCTTTCTTTGTCAATCTTATTCCTTTCAATTTCCCCCAATAAATTAAATCCTTGGAATAAGCCACCCAAATGTGTGGTGGTGAAAAATGAAAATTCCCTTCAGGTCGGTCATAAGCGACATAAT
>CAYQQA010000032.1:0-7471 GCA_964419805.1 Candidatus Woesearchaeota archaeon | reverse complement strand
GGTGAAACTTTTATTTGAATGGAGGGAAACTATTAATTAGAATTTGAAAAAGATGAAGTATAATCAAAATGGATTTTACGAGATTAACTGTTGATAGTATTTATCTCTGAGCGGAGCGAAGTTTTTTTGAGGTGTAAGACTGTTAGGTTTGAAAACCCTGAACTTTTTGAGATCATATTAATGAGATTGTGGGAAACCATTACTTGGAAGAAAGAAATTGGAAGATAAAATTACCAAAGATTGATTTTATTAAATTAACCATAGAATACTGTTTGAATGAAACAGAGGTTTTTGGTTGTTTATTTCCCACAATAAATAATTTTATTAAGGGGATTTTCTTATTTTGATAATGGGAAAAAGGAAAAAGAGGGTTTTGTCGAGATTGCCAATCGGTCAGAAGATTTTTTTTGCGTGCGCTGTTTTGCTTGTGCTGATTTTTAATTTTGGGAATTATTTTATTAAGGATTCTCGATTCACAGGTTACAGTCCTTTGACAACAGGTTCGGTGATTTTTGGATTTGAAGGAAGTAATTTTATTCAGATTCTTTTTCCTGAGAATGAGAGTTATGATTTTGATTCTGTCGGACCTTTAGGACCTTTTTTTATGGATTTGAACGTTACTGCAGATTTTGTTCCTGACAGCTGGGATTATTGGCTTTATGATTTGAGGCATGATGATTGGGTTGTCAAGAATTTTCCTTTTTCACCCAATACAACGTTTAATGCGGTTAGATGGGGAAATCTTTTGGTTGTCAATGCGACGTTTGGAAGTGAGAGTGTAAATGACAGCGTGATTTTTTTCGTAAATGTTTCGAACAGCGCGCCGATTTTGAATAATATTTTAAATCCGGTTTATGTTTGTGAGGATGAGTTTTTGTTTTACAGGTTTAATGCGACCGATTATGATGAGGATTTTTTGAGCGGGCAGGTACAAAAGTTGAGTGGGGGCAGTTCACCTCTTTTGCAAGTTACTGGTGCAGGAAAACCAAATTTGATTACAACTAATTTTGATTTGTCAAGCATTTTGAGGTTTACAAAAACGGGCGGGCATATTAATCTTGGAGAAGGTGTTAGGAATATTATAGTTAGGCTCGAGGTTTCTGATAATTACAATTCTTCATGTTGTTCGGATTCAGAGGTTACCAACATTTCTG
This sequence comes from Candidatus Woesearchaeota archaeon, assembly GCA_964419805.1. Classification (GTDB taxonomy): domain Archaea; phylum Nanobdellota; class Nanobdellia; order Pacearchaeales; family GW2011-AR1; genus CAYQQA01. The sequence continues at coordinate 6,317 of CAYQQA010000032.1, read as the reverse complement.
TTTTGGAAATAAATAATCCCCCTCTTGTTGAAAACACTGGGGCGAGGACGATTTGGGTGAGGGGTGAGAATTCAACTCTTTACGAAGAAATTGAAATTAATGATGTGGAATTTAGTGATTTTGGACATGGTGGACTTGACGCAAACGTGACAATTTTTAATTCAAGTTCTGATGTTGTCAATTTTTTCAATTTAACTTTTAACGGGACTCATGGAATTATTAATTTTACAGCCAATGATTCAATCCCCATTGGAGGTTATGATGTCTACGTTTGCGCAAACGATACAGGGATTCCTTCTCCTTATTCAGAGCTTGAAAATGTTTGCGGGCAGGATGGAGGGGCGCAGGTTTCGTGCGATTATTTTTCTTTAGGAATTGTTGACACAAACAGACCACCGACAATTATTGATTTTTTCCCTGGGAATTTGACTTTGAATGCTTCCGGTTCAAGTTCTTTGAGATTTAATGTCACAAATTACGATCCTGATTTTACAATTCCAGATATTTATTGGTTTGTCGACGGTAATTTAAGAGAGTATGTTGAAGGAAATATCAGTGATGAGTTTTATTATCGTTTTGGATGTGGTGTTTCTGGGAAACATACTGTGGGAGTTGAAATTACTGACGGAGAACTTAATGATTCTCTGCAATGGGATTTTAGTGTGAGTTATGTTGCATGTCCCTCTTCAGGAGGTGGTGGAGGCGGTGGTGGGGGTGGTGGAGGAATTTTGCCTTCATGCAACCCTGATTGGTTTTGCACTTCGTGGGGAGTTTGCCAAAATGCACAAGTTTCTTTAGAAGATGGTTTTTTGTCAAGAGAAGATTTTAGGATAATTTCTCAGCAGTGTGAGAATAGCTTTTTAGGGGAAGATAGATGTGGTTTTCAAATAAAGAATTGTAATGATTTGAATGGTTGCAAATCTAATTTTGGAAAACCTAAAGACATTCAATTTTGTTTGTACACTGAGAATCCTTCTTGTGATGATGGAATAAAAAATTGTCATGATGATGCTTGTGAGCTTTTAATTGATTGCGGTGGCCCTTGTAATGCTTGTGCTTCATGCAGTGATGGAATTAAAAATCAAAAGGAAGAAGGTATTGACTGTGGAGGTCCTTGTCCTTGGAAATGTGTTCCTGAACTTCCCTTTTATAAAAAAGATTACTTTGTTTATGCATTAATTGCGATTTTGCTTATAATTATAATCTTGGTGATTGTGAAGTTGGTTAAAGTTCTGAGATATCGGAAAATTGTTAAGGAGAATGATTTCTTAAACCTTAACATTTAAATAGTTACTTTTTGTTACTTATGATAACTAAAAGTAACTACAAGATGGTTAAGAAAGCTAAGTTTAAAAATAAGGATTCTGTTGTAAAGATAGACTTTGGGCTATTGAAGAAAGTAGAGGATTTTATTTCTGAAGGTGAAAATAGGTTGAAATTTGTGAATAAAAAACAATTTATTGATTTGGCAGTTAATGATTATCTTAAAAAAATTAATGGAGAAAAAAATGGAGGATAAAAAGATTTATTTGGCTTTTGCAGGAGTTTTGTTAATTGTGTTTTTGGGTTTTGTTTTAGCAAGTCCTCCGACCTGGACTGGGACTAATGTGAATTATACAACTACTGAAGATAGTGTTTATAATCATAATTTGAGTGCTAATATTACTGGATTTCATAACGACGTGATTTTTGATATTGATACCAGCGAAGGAAATGATATTTACTGGACAAATAGCAGTGGAAGGAATGTTGTAAGTGAGAGTGCCATTTCTTCTTTTATTTCTATTACAAACTCTTCCTCGGAAAATTTAACTGTTAATTCGACTTATGATAATCGAACTGGTTTTTTTGAAATTCCTATACAGGCAACCAACACTAGCGGAGGAGCTACAACCGAAACTTTTGAATTCATAATAAATGCGACAAACGATGCGCCGAGTTTTACAAGTGTTAACACCACTTACAACATGTCTGAGGCAAATCCTTTATCTTATTTTATTAACGCTACTGACGAGGATTCACATTATCCTTTGACTTTTAATGTTTCATTTAATGCGACGAACTGCACGCACGCTTCGTGGACGCCTTACAGCGATAATTCAGATTGTTCGCTTTATGATTTCGGTTTTACTTTGACAAGCTATCCTAATTTGGCGACTTTAATGAGCTTCACTCCGAATAGTAGTCATGTCGGAACTTACTGGGCGAATATTTCTGTTTGGGATGATGGTGCAGACTACTCGTGTCCTCATTCTTATTGTGATACTTCTACTTATGAAACAAATAAAACAATTTATTATTCTCAGATGGTGAGGTTCAGTGTTTTTTCATCTCTTTCGGTTAATGTGAGTGACTGTCAGAATAAAGTTTTTCAGGAGGACACTGTTGGGACTTGCAATGTTTCTATAAGAACTAAGGAAGAGACGGACAGTTTGAATGTTTCTACTTATGCTCTTTTGAGAAATTATGTTGCCGGTCAGAGTGGTGTTTCTAATACGGGTTGGTTTCACGCGAACGAAAGTGCGACGGCTTCCAACTTTTTTTACAATGTTTCTATAAATGTGACGCCGAGCAAAACAGAGCTTGGAAACTGGACAATTAATTTTACAGTTGATGATGATAATGGGGAGTCTTCAACTCAGCAAATTTATGTTTATGTTAATCGGACTACAAATGATGTCCCGGACTTGGATACAATTGTTGATAAAACAACGTCAATAAATTTAGAGACAGTGATAAATTTGACTGTTTATGATGATGATTTGTTGGTTCCGGATAAGAATGATAGTTATGGAGGATTTAATGAGACTACTAGATTTAATGTTACAATCTTGAACCAGTCTAATCTTGCGCAAACTTTGAGCATTACTGATTTTGATGTGGACATACTTTACATGCCGATTTCGGGATCTAATATAACGAATGCTGAAATAAGGTTCACACCGGTCTCAGGGGATGTTGGAGACTATACCATTAATATAACTGTGAATGATAGTGAAGGGTCTGAAGATTTTGAAACTTTTAATTTGTCGATTATCAGCAACAGCGCACCTTACTGGTTGAATCCAAATACAACTTTAACAATTACAGAGGATAACAACATTTATCTGAACTTAAGTGAGAATGCGACCGATGATGACGGTGATGGTTTGACTTTTTCTTATACAGTGGATAATACTTTTGGTTCTTTGAATTTAACTTCTGCAGGACTTGTAAATTTTACAGTTAATGATTCAGATGTTGGACAGCATCTTGTTAATGTTACAATCAGCGACGGTTATTTGACAAATTTTACTGTTTTTAACTTTACGGTTTATAACACTAATGATAATGTTTTGATAAAATATGTTGGATTGTCGAATGCAACTTCGAATGAAACGAGTTCTGATCAGGCTTATGCAGGGAGTCAGGTTAATGCTTCTGAAGATGACTATGTTTCTTTTTTCTTATGGGTTGAAGATGATGACTTAAGAGTTCCAATTGCTCAAAAAAGTTTTTATAATGAAACCTTTTCCGTTAATTTGACTATTTCCGGACCTAACACGAATTTGTTTAATTTTTCAATTAATTCCGATTGGTGGCCACAGCCAGGTTCTAATTCAATTTATCCAAACAGGACAATGTATGAAGCTGATTTTACTCCTAACAAAACAGATGTTGGAGATTATAACATTACTATAAATGTTACTGATGAAAGTAATTCGAGTTATCAGATTTTGTTTTATTTGACTGTTGCAGAAATTGATCACAATCCTGTTTTGACAACTACTTCGAATCAGACTTTAGCTGTGAATAGGACTTTTTATTATGACATTAATGTTACAGATGTTGAGGATGGGAATGATACTTCGGGAACTAACACGAATTTTACTTTTTCTTATACGAATTTGACGGGCAACGACATTTTTGCAAGTTCTTTTAATTCGACGACGGGGCTTTTCAACATGACTTTTAATTCTTCGCATGGTGGGCTTTATAGACTTAATGTGACTGTTAATGACAGCGGGGGGAAAGAAGATTCTGAAGTTTTTTGGGTTATTGTTTACGATGCGCCGAGCATTAATTCGCCTGCTTCGGGTTATGTTTTTAACTTGACTGAAAATTCGACGTCTGTTTTGAATTTTACTGTGAATCATTCTGTTGCAGATAATTTGACTTATGAATTTTATGTTGACTCGGTTGTTTATGATGGGAATTTTTCTTATGGAAGTTTGGTTTTGAGAAATAGTGATAATTATTATGGGAATGGAACGAGTTATAATTGGAGTTTTACGCCGAATATGACTGATGAAACTTATGGCTTGCAGAAAAATTTGACTTTGATAGTTTATTCTAACTCGAGTGATTTAGTGAATGCTTCTTTAATTAATACTACGAGAACTTTTAAGCTGAACATAAGTCACGCGAATTCGCCGGTGAGTTTTGACGATAATATTGATGACCAATCAGGGAATTATGGGACTGCGATAACAATTGATCTTTACGATCATTTTTCCGACGATGATTATACGGATCCTTATTACCAAACTGCTTTAACTTTTAGTGCGAGTATTAATACTTCGAGTATTACTTCGAGTGTTTCTGGGGCTGGCGTTTTGACTTTGAGTGCGACCTCTGCTGTTACGGGTTCTGCCAACGTGACTGCAAGTGATAGCTCTACGAATGCAACGAGCAATAATTTTGTTATTAGCTTCACAACACCAACGACAACTTCTTCGAGTTCGACAAGTTCTGGGGGAGGGGGAACGACAGAAGTTCCTGTGTCTTTGAAAATTATTGTACCCTATCCTATCTCGGCTTTTGGAGGTGAGAGAATTGAACTTCCGATAACTTTGCAAAACGATGGTAGTTCTTCTTTGAGGGGAATTTCTTTAACGGCCACAGTTGCAAAAGATGAGAAAATATTTGAAAATATTAATGTGACTTTTACAGATGACCATATTCAGACTTTAGGAGTAGGTGAGGAATATAATTTGACAATGTTTGCAGATATTAACACCAATCTTGCAGGGACTTATGAAATTACTTTGGATGCTGATGTTGATATTCCAAATTATCATGATTGGGCTAAGATTTATATTACTGTGAAAGAAGGGGAGAATGTTTTGGAGAAGCTGGTTTTTACGGAGGAGTTTATTGCTAATAATCCTGAGTGCATTGAACTTACTGAGCTTGTTGAGGAAGCAAGGGTTTTGCTTGCTTCAGGGAATCCTGGTGCTGCTCTTGAAAAATCTAACGAGGCTCTTAAGGCTTGTCAAGAGGCAATTAAACAACCTGGAAAGTCAAGAATTGCAGAAATTGTCGAGGATAAACTTTACAGATATCTTATTATAGGGATTGTTGCCGGAGTTTTTGCAGGAGTTATTTTTTATTCGTATAAGAGAATTAAAATGGCTAAAAGAAAAAAATCAGTGTTACAGGAAATTATAAAAAACAAGGATTATTCATTTAAATGATGGAAGGAAAAAAAGAGGTTGAGGTTTGGTTGAAGAATGCGATTGAAAAAGGGTATAGCAATGAGCAAATTAGAAATTTGTTAAAGAAGACAGGTTATTCTGATAATGACATAAATGATTTGCTTTCTATGAGAGTTGAGGTTAAGAAAAAGAAAGTCAATGGGACTGTGAAAAAGACTGAGGATGTTCCTGCTGAAATAAGAGAGGTTTATGATTTGCTTGCGAAAGTTAGAAAAGAGGTTGCGAAAACAGTTGTCGGACAAGAGGAAGTTGTGGATAGTTTTGTCTGCGCGCTTTTGTGTGATGGGCATGTTCTTTTAGAAGGTGTTCCGGGAATTGCGAAAACTCTTTTAGTTAAAACTTTGGCTAAAGCGTCCGGTTGTTCTTCAAAAAGAATTCAGTTTACTGTTGATTTGCTTCCAAGTGATATTTTAGGAATTACGACTTACACTCCTGAGAAAGGTTTTGAAACAATTAAAGGGCCGATTTTTGCGAATTTTATTATTGCCGACGAGATTAATCGTAGCCCGCCGAAAACGCAGTCAGCTATGATTGAAGCAATGCAGGAAAAGCAGGTTACGATTGCTAAGGAGACTTATTCTTTGCCTAAGCCTTTTTTTGTTATGGCTAACAATAATCCTTTGGAGTCTTCAGGAGTTTACGATTTGCCTGAGGCGCAGATTGACAGGTTTTTGTTTAAGGTTTTGATAGAGTATCCTAATAAAGAAGAGGAAATGAAAATTGTTGAGAATAATATGACTTTGAAAGATTTTAGTAGTTTTAATGTTCAGGCAATTTTGTCGCCGGAGAAAATTATTGAGGTGCAGAATTTGACTAAGAATGTTTTTATGGATGAGAAAG
>CAYQQA010000031.1:0-7628 GCA_964419805.1 Candidatus Woesearchaeota archaeon | reverse complement strand
TTATATTCAATTTTTGGATTACTTCCTTTCTTTTAGAAAAAGAAACAAAAGAGGGAGGGGCGTCGTCCTACGGACATATTCACTCACTTCGTTCGATATTTATTAGAAGGGGCGTCAAGATAGTCTTTTTCTGCGGAAAAAGAAATTTATTAGGGGGCGTCTTAATCACAAAGATTTTATTTTCTCAAATATTGTCTTGATAAAATTAGGGGTATTTGTTTTATTGGCAATGTGTCTCGCAATTATTTCTTTATTTCTATCTCCTTTTAGTGCATATAATGTTTTTGCTTCAGTTTTAAGTTCTGTAAAGTTTGGAATTTCTTTTTTTAATTCTTCTTCGAGATTTTCCTCAAAAACTGAGCCTTTGTTTTCGATTTTAGTATTAGGCCAAGTTTCTTCTATACTAGAAATTAGCTTTGTTAATTTTTTATTTGTTTCCTCTCCTTCTGATTTCGTTTTATCTCCATCAAATATAAGATAAATTTTGTATTTTAACTCATTGAATAAAAGATAAAACTTTTCAATATTATTTTTTCCACCTACAGAAACTATTTCTATGTTATTTTTTTCCAAATCTAATCCTTCTTTTTTTGCATAAATGGGAAGCATCCATTTTTCAGTATTTCCTTCCACTAAAATAATCTTTTTTGCAAAAAATGCTTTATTTGTTTCTGCATCCGAGATATTCTTTAAAAATAATCTTATTGAATCTAAAGTTGCTCCAGATATACCTGTATTTGTTTTCCATTTTTCTAAAAAACTTCCTTCTTCAATCTGAAGTAACTCTGTATAATGTTCTTCGCCTTGTTTAATCTTATCCACTCTGCCAATACTTGAAAAATATTCTATGTCAATAAATTCTTGAGAGTGTGTACAGTAAACTATTTGTGAGCCATTATTCGTTAAGTTTCTGAAAATATTAAATAAATCTAATCGACCTTGAGGATGTAAAAAGAGTTCTGGCTCTTCTATTAAGAAAATTGTTGATTGTGGAAAGATTTTCGCATAAGCCCTTAACAAGGCCATAAAAATCAGGTTTTTCATCCCTTCCCCCATTTGATCTATATCTTTAATTGAACCATATTCTTTTGGTATTATCTCAATAGTTTTGTAATAACTTTTTGGGTTAAATGCCTTAAAACCAATATCTACATCATTTTCCGTTGGAAGAACATGCTCTTTAAATGATTCTTTAAATGAAGATTCAAATTCTTTGAATTTATCCGTTTCTAAATTAGATTTAACTTCCTCAAATTTTGATTTTAATTCTTCTAAATTTTCATCAGGAAAGATTTCATTAAATTGTTTAATGATTTTTCCAAGAAAAGACCATTCAGAACTATTTTGTAGATGATAATTAAAATTTCTATCAGCAGGTATATAAATTATTGAAAATTTTTCTTTTGTGTCTCCTTTAAGATTGTAACTCTGACAACTTCCAGTACTACAATCTATTGCTTTTAATTCTGTCCCAAAAGAATTATCACTTGGATTATGGGTGGTTTTAAAAGAAATCCCTTTACAATTTCTTCCATACGAGATAAAATCTTCATCAAAATGAACTTCTATTTTTATATTATTTGAATAATCTTCTTCATAGAAATCCTTTCTATTTAGAGAGTGTGGCATAGGATATCTTTCACCAAGAATTAAATTCAACGCTCTTAAAATATTACTTTTTCCTGCACTATTTGCCCCAATCAGACCAAATAGAGACTTAAATTCAATTTCTAAATGTTTGATTGAACGATAGTTTTCAATTATGACTTTAGTAATTCTCATGATAATTATTCCATAATTTAATAATAATCCTTTAATTTAGTATTTTTTTTATGCTTATTGATTCTTTTATTCGCTAAATCAATATACTCTTTATTGTTATCTATGCCTATCCAATTTCGGTTTAATTGCATAGAAGCCAAAGCAGTTGTTCCACTTCCCATAAATGGGTCGATAACAATATCTCCTTCATCTGTTGCCATCTCAACTAATCGCGTAAATAATTCTAATGGCTTTTGAGTTGGATGTGCCGCTCTTCCATTTTCTCCTTTAATTCTTTCAGCACCTTGACAAACTGAAAATTCCCAAACATCTCTTAATTGCTTACCTTGATTATATTTTTTCATATTATCATAATTGAATTTCCATCCTTTTCCTTTTGCAAACCATGCAATAAATTCCGTAGAATGCGTTAAAGTCCTTTTTGTAATGCTGGGCATAGGATTGGTTTTTCTCCATGTTATCAAATTAATAAATTTATAACCTTTATCTTTTAGTGCTATAATTACTTCCCCTATATTATGCAAAGAACCGCAAATCATCATCGAACCATTTGGAGCTAGAATTTTATCTGCTTCATCAATCCATTTTTTTGTAAAATCCATATAATCTTCATAAGAAAATTTATCCCATTTCTCATTTACTTTATAATATGCTCCACCAGTTTTATTGTCAGGTAAATTCACTCCACCATTTGATGCATTATAAGGGGGATCAGTTAATACTAAATGAATTTTACCTTCAGGCAAATCACTCATTATTTTTATACAATCCCCTTCATGATTTTTATTTATTATATCTTTCATGCTAAGATACCTTCTTTTTCATATTTTTCTAAGATTGCATTAGATTTTCTCGCCCAATCATCAACATCCTTAGATTCTACAGCAATACCATATAAACCTAATAACAGTTCTTTAAACTCAATGTGAGTAATTGGTTTATTTTCAACTTTTTTTATTAATACCCTTTTCAATATTTTTAAAAATTGAGTTATGCTCAAAGGAATAATTTTTTGTTTTTCTCCCTCATATTCATATTTATTTGAAAAGCTAAAAGTATTAAATGTATCTCGATGAATTCTTGGAGCAATAAACAAACAAAAAGAATTATCATTATTCTTAATTTCAAAGTCTCTTAAATGTCTCATAACTGGTTGCCCCTCATTAATCCATTGACTCCTACTTACTAGCATAGTCACTTCACAAATCATATTAAAAGATTCATAAACACATTCTATATCCGGAACATTGGCTGGTGCTGTAAAAGTTGGTTTGTTATCATCTCCTACTGGATAATTAGGCTGTATTTTCATAGCGTCATTAATTGCATGTAAGCATAAAGTTGTAAGATGTTCTAATTCGATTGATTGGCTTTTATCACTTCCATGAATATTTTCAAGATTTTTTATAACTTCTTTAAAATTATCAGCATTTGCCAATTCTGTATGATTAATATACTCTTGTACTTTTCTTCTGAGAACTCTTAAATCTGCCATTATCGGTTTTAATTCCTTAACTCCCAAAGAATCAATTTTTATCTCAAATAAGTTTTTCTCTAAAGATAATGGTTTATTTAACGATTTGTTTAATTCTAAAATATCTTTTCTTAAACTCTCAATAATTTTTTTTAATTTGTCCGGGGTATCCCATGGATAAACTACATCAGAATCCATATAATCAAGATATTCCTCGAGATTTTTAAATTTCAAACCCTCTCCATTACTATAAGCTAAAAGAGAATTTATTTCTACATATCTTCTCGGCTCTAAATCAATATAGAATCCACCGCCACGAATATAAAAAAATCTTGTTATCTTAAAATACCTTATCGCATTATCTCCATAATCTTTTAAGTTGTGAAAATTTATATCAAGATGTTTGCCCTCTGGGTCTTCAAAAAATTCTTTAGTTTTATTTGTAAAACAATCTTTCTTTATTGCTGTTTGTTCTTTCTTATTTTTACCTTTTAATTTATTTCTTAATGCAATAATTTCATTAACTGTTTTAGGAATGTCTTTATAATCAATTGTAGTAGTTACAAAATAACAAAATTCATGTTTAGAAATACCGACTGATTCATTTCCTAATTTTTCCCATTTTTTATTTACTTCATTAATAATATGAAGGGTTGTAATGAAAGGTCTAATGTTAAAACCATTTTTATCCGAAAACTCCTTATTATCTGGATTTGGTAAAGTCCATTTAAAGAAATATTCTAAGAAAATCTCACCCATGTCAAAATCTTTTTGTAAAAACTTCTTTCCAAAATTTGTAATATATAATTTACTAACTGTTTGTTTAGATACTACTAAACCCATTTTACTAAGCGGGGCAATTGATGTCCTTCCTCTTAGTCCGGGATCATCTCCTAAAACAGTAGATTTTTCTTTCATATGCTCAAAAATTTCTTTAGCCTGTTTTTCGGACATATCAGAAGGAGAGTCATAATAACCGGATAATTTTTCATCAAGACCAGTTGGTTTATACAACTTTCTTTTAATTAAAGCTATTTGAAATTTTATCTGTTGATCTTCATTAAATTCAGCTCCTTCAAAATCTTTAAGAACTTCCAAAAATCCCCTTATTCTATCAGGATTCCTTACAGTTGTTGAAATTGACCATGCTCTTTTCATATTATTACTCCTTATATTAGTTTAAAAGCCAACATATTTAAATATTGTGCGTTTTATGTGTTATAAGATGGCAATAAAGAGGGTTGATTTAAAAAAAGGGGAATGTATAAGTATTCTTAAGAAAATGCCAGATAATTCTGTAAACATGATATTTGCAGATCCTCCTTATAACCTTTCTGGGAAAAATCATATTACTTGTGTTAATGGAAGAAAAGTAAAATGTGACAAAGGCGTCTGGGATATGGTTACAGATATTGACAAATTTAATTATGATTGGATTAAAGAATGTATGCGAGTTTTAAAAGACGATGGAACTATTTGGATTTCTGGAACTTTACATAATCACCCTTCTGTCGGTTTTTTACTTAAAAAAATGGGGCATTGGATAATAAATGATATCGTTTGGTTTAAACCAAATGCCCCCCCACAATTACAGCCGAACAGACTTGCCCCATCTACTGAAATGATTTGGTTAGCGAGTAAGACAAAAAAGTATTATTTTGATTATCAGAAAGCAAAAGAAATTAATGAAGGAAAACAAATGAGAAATCTTTGGATTATTAATGCTCAAAGACATATTACAAAACATCCAACTGAAAAACCAGAAATTCTATTAGAAAGAATAATTCTTCTTGGGAGTAAAGAAGGCGATGTCATATTAGATCCTTTTATGGGTTCAGGAACTACTGGAGCAGTTGCTAAAAAATTAAGCAGAAATTTTATAGGAATTGAACTCGACGATGAATTCTTTGATATTGCAAAAGAGAGAATAAATAAAACTAAATAACGCCTCTATAAAAAACCCGCCCTCACTTTGCTCCCACCCGTTCTTTTCAGAAAAGAACCAAAACAAGACGCCCCTTCTATCTTCTTTTTTTAGAAAAAAGAAGCAAAAAATCTGACGCCCCTCTCTCGTCCTTCGGACATATACACTCGCCTTTGGCTCGAATTTATCAGTAATCCAAAAACTCTAAAATTTTCCTACGGAACGTTGCACTAAATTTTAGGTCTTCCCTTTGGTCAGACGAATATAACAGCGATTAAGAGATTACGAAGTCTTGCAGACTTCTCCATCCAAATTGAATTTTTGGAGGTCGCTATCGCTCCACTCTCAAAAATCCAACTTCTCTTAATCGCGATGTTATAATCAATTTATTTTTGTGCCCTCCCAGCAAAACTTTAATAAATGTAGCCTCTTTCTAAATAATATTATGAAGATAGCAATAATTTCAGACATACATGAAAATTTTCACAACTTAGTTTTATTCCTAAAACAAGTTAAAGATTACGATGTTCAAAAAATTATTTTTCTTGGCGACTTTATGAATAATGGAATCGCAAAAACTTTAGCAAGTTCAGACATTCCAGTTGTCTCAATTTGGGGAAATAACGATGGTGATAAAGTCGCAATTACAAAAACTGCACTGTCAGAAAAAAGTAATCTTACAGTTGGTTTTGATACATTTGATTTTTTGGAAATTGATAATAGAAAAATTTTCATCACTCATTATCCTTTACTAGCAAAACCTATGGCTAAATCTGGAGATTTCGATGCAGTATTTTATGGGCACGACCATAAGAAAAATATGGATAAAGTTAATAATTGCATCATTGTTAATCCAGGAGAAATATCTGCCCATAAAACAGGAAATGCTAGTTTTGCTTTATATGATACTGAAAATAATGAAGCTGAAATTATTGAAATTAAAGAAACTGTTTCTACAAAAACGAAAGAGGCTACAGAACATTTGGAAAATATGAAGTTCACATTTTCTAAGTCTAAGACGCATAAATACTAACGGGCACAAAAATAAACTCTTCGAAATTTTTTGACTTCGTCAAAAACCGTCTTGCAGACTATTCCTCGTTACTAACGGAAGATTATAACAAGGATTTAGAGGTTCACTCCGTTGCACTCGTTCACCCAAATTTTTCTTTCACTTCGTTTCAGAAAAACTTCGTTAAATCCCGATGTTATGCTCAATAATTTCAGGGGCTAAAAAAAAGATGGGGAGGTTTTCTTTACAGGCGACTTTTAACAAACTTTATATATTTCAATTATTTTTAAATCTAATATGGATAAAAAAGGATATAGTCAAATTTTGGTTGGAATTGCTGTCATAATTGTGGGTATTTTCATCTTTGCAGTATTAATTCCAGTAGTTAGAAATAATCTAAATGATTATAATCAACCTGATATTACAAAAGAAGATATTGAGGAAAGTGCAGATAAAATAGTTAATACAGACTCCACAGAACAAACAGGACAATCAGAATCTATTGATGAAAATACTAAAAGTTATAGCAATCCAAATTTTGGATTCAAAGTTAATTATCCAACTGATTGGCAATTCAAAGAATTTGAAGATCAATTACTTGGTAAGGGAGTATACTTCACTTCAACTGATGAATATGTCGCTGAAAATATTGTAATTCAAATTCAAGATTTATCTAGTCAACCAATGACATTAGAAGAATATAATGAACTTTCATTAAATCAAGCTCCACAACTTGTAGAAGAATTTGAATTAAATAGTGAAAGTGATTATACTATCTCCGGTTATGATGCAAAAAGAATCATATACACTGGAATCCAAAATGAGTTAAATATGAAATGGATGACAACATATACAATAAAAGATAACAACGCATATGTTATTGCATATACAGGCTTAACTGATAGCTATGATTCTTATATACCCATAGCAAACCAAATAATTAATTCATTTCAATTCACTTAATTGAAAAATGATAAATCCAAACTTTTTTATCCAGCAATATCATATTTCTTTATTGATGATTCCTTTAGGAATAGTAATAGCATTGATTATTTTTTTATTGATTATATCCACTAAACAGAATAATCATACACAAGTCTTATGAAAACCTCCCCTTGATTCTTGTTCTCTATTTCTCACCTTGTTCGCTCGATAGAACGCCCCTGAAATTACTTTGATTTTTTGCCTTCGGCATCGTTGCACTAAAAATCAATCCCTAACGGGAGAAACTAACAAGGATTTAGAGGTTCCAGAAACTTGCAGTTTCTTCCACCCAAATCGTTCGCTTTGCTCACGACTTCTCTAAATCCCGATGTTAGATGAAATTTTTTTGCAGTAGATCGGGCAATTTAAGATAAATTGGCTTAAAAAGCATGAATTCAGATATTTCAGCATTTCTTCATGCCCTTTAATGCAAAAAAACTTACCCTCCCCCC
>CAYQQA010000030.1:0-7660 GCA_964419805.1 Candidatus Woesearchaeota archaeon | reverse complement strand
TATAATGATTTTAGTCTTTTATTTTAACTATCGACATATGTCTGTGGATTGCACATTGTTAAGCGCACAACTTATTTTTTATTGGCGCGAAAATTCCGGCCGGAGTTTTTTCGTATTTTTTAATCATGATTATGTGATTTCTACCGTCGTCGTAAATTGGAGCTTTGCCTAATTCTTCGAAACCGATTGATTTGACAACTGATTGTATTGCGCGGTTTTCTTCAGGAATGTCACAGATAACAGCATCGAAATCTTTTGTGTTTTCAGTTAGGATTAATTTTACTAAAAAAGATGCAATACCTCTTTGGTTGTGTTCTCCTGAAACTCGGATATTTTTTATTTCTCTTAGTCTTGGGAATTTTCTGTGAGATTGATAAATTCCGTCTGCAACAATTTTTCCGTCGTAGTGGACGTGGATTAATTTTTTGTCATCTGATAAAATTTGAACTCTTGTTCTTTCAAGCCAATCGTTGAAATTTTTGTATTTCCAATTGTGCACTCTTAAAAATAAAACTACATCGTTGAGTTCTTTTTCATCTTCTAAAGATCTAAATAAATAGTTTATTGGCACATTAGAATGCTGTGAAGTTCTCGGTTTTGTTTTGTCTTGTTGTGAAGAAGTAAGACATGAAAGCGTTTTCTAGAAGGGTTTTGTATTGTTGGCTGTAAGTTAAGGAAGCGAAGTTTTGTTCTACGTCAAGAACATTTTTGCATTCAAAATTTGCTTTAAAATCTTTTATTATTGTTTCTATGCTTCTTGAGTCTTCAAAAGGAATACATAAGCCTTCTTTGGTAAAATTGCTGGATTGGTCAGAATGTATTTGAATGCTGATAGAGTCTTCATCTTCTAAAAATAAAGCGTACTTTGTGTTTTCAGTCATGGAATTTTAAGAATTAGGGAGTTTAAAAGAATTGTTGTGATTGATTATTAATCCATCATAACACCGATTTTTTCATAGAAATCTCTGGAGTTTTCCATGCTTAAACCTATATTGCAACATGCTTCAAAGCTGGGAAGATCGTAAGGGGAAATAGGGATATTATATCTTTTTTTCAATTCAGAAAGAAAATGTGGATGTGTACGAAGTTTTCTTCCAAGAGATTCTACTAATATTTCTTCAGGAAAGTGAAGAAGATTGGACAGTTCTTTTAAACCGCTTTTTCCCCTTTGAAAAATTCTCTCAACGAAGAAGGGCAGGGTATGAACTACTTCATGACCAATAGTTTTATCTCTCTCATATGGGCTTAAATCATTTCTCACGTCAATAAAAAACATAGAATATTTATGGTTTACTTTCACAACTCCTTCTCTTTTTCTGTGCCCCATATCAATAATGTTTATTTCTCTAATCCAATCCAGAATATAATTAATTTTATTTTCTGAAAAACTGAAGGAGTCTATTTCTAATGCGTATTTTGAATACTCTTTACCCTAATCTACTTCAGAAAAGCTATCTCCTCCAGGATATGAATCAAGAAAATTTGTGAATTCCTTTCCAAAAGTTTTAAGTAAGATAGTAAGGTTTTTCCAATTGTAAGGTAAAAAATTGTTTCCTCTATATCTTTCGAAAAATGTAGCCATAAAGCAAAAGGATAAATTGAGATTTATAAAGCTTTGTCACATTCAATCAAAACTAACCTTGGGGACTTTTTTCTCAGCTTCTTCGATTTTGATATAGGGTTTTTCATTGAATCCGTAAAGACCTGCGAAGAATCTGCCAGGCATTAGTTTTACAGAGTTATTGTAACTGAGTATTGTGTCGTTGTAAAATTGCCTCGAGTAAGCGACTTTGTCTTCGGTTGCAGTTAGTTCGTTTTGGAGTTGGAGGAAGTTTGTGTTTGCTTTTAAGTCGGGATAATTTTCGGCTATTGCGAAGAGTCTTCCTAAAACTCCTTCTAGTTTGTTGTTCGCCTTCATTTTCGACGGCAAATCTTTAGCGCTGATGAGAGCTTTTCTTGCTTCTGTCACGGATTTCATAATTGTTTTTTCGTGCTTCATGTAACCTTTAACGCTTTGCATTAAATTTGGGATTAAATCTGCACGCCTTTTTAACTGGACATTAATTTGTGAGAGAGAATTATCAATCCTATTTGAAAGTCTTGTGAATCTGTTGTAATACCTGAAGAAAGTGAAAACTATGATTACTACAACTGCGATTAAAATCCATAGCCATAACATAGCAAATAGAAATATAAAGAGTTTATAAATTTATTTAGTCTGAATCAAGACAGATTTTAATTGCCAACTCCACTTTTCTTATGGTGGGATGATCAAGAGAGCTGAGTTTTTTTACTATTCTTTTTTTGTCAATAGATTTTATTTGATTTAAAAGAACGGTTGAATCTTTTTTAATCTGGTTTTCGATTTTTCCAGGAAGACGTTTGTAGGATATTCTTTGCTGAAGATTTTCGACGTGATGGCCGCAATAATTGTGATAGGGCTATGTTTATTCATAATGTCATTTTGAAGAACAAGCACCGGTCTCTTTCCTCCTTGTTCGCTTCCTCTTATTGGTTCTAAATCTGCACGACGATGTCTCCTCTTTTTACCATTCCCAATCCAATTTTTCAACTGCTTCAAATTCTTTAGTTATTTTCAAATTTTCTTTAGCCGTTTATCTGCATCCTTCTATCAACAAATTTTTTTCTTTCCTTTTTTGAGTCTCAGCGATTTTCATAAGGTTAATAATAATTTGTTCGTAATTTTCTTTTTCGTTTCTAAACCGATTAAGGGCTTTTTTGACGTTTTCGTTTAGTTGAATTGTTGTTACCATGATTCTATAGAGAGACTATAGTTTTTAAATATTTAGTTGAAAAAATTTTTAAACACTGAATCCTTGTTGGTGTTATGGTGAAAGTTGATAAGGCAAAGTGCATTGCTTGTGGAAACTGTTCGCAGGTTTGTGGCGAGGTTTTTGAGATGCAGGAAGACAAAAAAGCTGGTGTGAAAAAAGGTCAGGAAAGTTCGATAGCTCCGTGTGTTGATAAAGCAATTGCAGAATGTCCGGCGAAGTGTATTAGTAAGTGACTAGTGGAATTTAAGATTTTGAAATTAATTTGTATTTTGGAAAATAACAATTTTTAAAAATGATTTTGTGTTTAGGAATTCATGGCAGGAGAATTGTCTGTTGGATGGGATTTGTTAGTTTTGGATAGGAGGGTTTTTGTCAGAGATGAAAGATTAACGTGTAAATATGAAGGAGGATTTTTGAGAATTAGAAGTGATTTAATGAGTGATGGAGAAAGAAAAGAGATAGAGCAAAAAGTTGGAGGGGCTGGAAGAGAGGGGGTTGATATTTCTTTTTATTTTTGGGGTTTTGGTGAACAAACATTTTCAGGTGTAAAAAAATTTGGAGTTATACGCTCGCAGTTTGGAGAGGACTTGAGGAATTTGGGAATTAGAATAAAAAATTACATTTTGAACAGACCTACTTATTTGCCTTGAGTGAATTTGTGGTTTGAAAAAATTTAAACCCGTTTTTTCTGAACAACAAACTTTATTAATTAAAATTATTTCTATTGCTTATGGATGAAGCGAAAGAGGAAAAAAAAGATAATTCAACTGGTTTGGGAAAGGTAGATTTTGTGAAATGGTTTTCTCAGTTGAATAAGGATTCTGGTTCTGTGGCTGGAGGGAAGGGTGCGAATTTGGGAGAGATTTATAATTTGGGTGTTCCGGTTCCGCCGGGTTTTGTCGTGACTGCGCAGGCTTACGAGCATTTTATTGGGAGTTCTGGGATAAAAAAGAAGATTCATGAAATTTTAGAAGGGATAAATTATGAGGACACAAATAATTTGAACAAGGCGACTGAGGAAATAAGAAATTTGATAACTGGGGCCGAACTTCCGAAAGAAATGGGTGAGGAAATTGTTGATTCTTATGAGGCGTTGGGTGTTGACAGAGGATCTTTTCAGAAAACTGCGGCTCATGATATTTTGAAGACTGGGGCTGAGCCGATTTTTGTAGCAGTGAGGAGTTCTGCGACGACGGAGGATTTGGCAGACGCGAGTTTTGCGGGACAGCAGGATTCTTATTTGAATATTAAGGGGCAGCATTCATTATTGAAACATATAAAGAATTGTTTTGCTTCTTTGTTTACTTCGAGGGCAACTTATTACAGGAATAAAAAAGGGTTCAAACACGAGGATTCGAAAATTGCAGTTGTTGTTCAGAAAATGGTTGATGCGAATAAATCTGGTGTGATGTTTTCTAAAGACCCTTCTTATAAAAATGATAACATAATTATCGAGGCTGTTTGGGGGTTGGGTGAGGGAATTGTTTCAGGGAAGATAACTCCTGACAGTTATATAGTCAGTAAAGATATTGAAGTTGGAACTAAAAGAATTGCTGACAAGAAAATTGTGATAACGCGGAATTCTGCAGGAGAAAAAACAACTATTAAATTGTCAACGGAGAAATCTAAGGCGCAGGTTTTGACGGACCACGAGGTTAAAAAGCTTGCAGGACTTGCGAAAAAACTTGAGGAGCATTATGGAAAACCGCAGGACATAGAGTTTGCGATTGAGAACGAGGAGATTTTTTTGGTTCAGACAAGGCCGATAACAACTTTGAAGACGCGGGGCGAGAAGGGAGCTGAAATAAAAGGAGAGGTTGTTCTTGAGGGGTTTGCAGCGTCGCCAGGGGTGGGCGTTGGAAAAATTAAGATTATAAATTCTTTAGAAGATTTATCTAAAATAAAAAAAGGAGATGTTTTGGTTACGACAATGACTAACCCCGACATGGTTGTTGCTATGCAAAAATCGGCGGCGATTGTGACTGATGAGGGTGGGATGACGGCTCATGCAGCGATTGTTTCTAGAGAGATGGGAATTCCGGCGGTTGTTGGAACGCAGGAGGCGACAACGAAATTGAAAGAAGGCGAGGTAATTACTGTTGATGGTTATTCTGGCAAGGTTTACAAGGGTAAGGTGGCAGAGTCCGAAGAAAAAGTTGTCGAGGCTGTTGGTGTTGAAACTAAAACTAAAATTAAAGTGATTGTTGATTTGCCGAGTTTTGCGAAGAGGGCTGCGAAGACAGGAATAAAAAAAGTCGGGCTTACAAGGATTGAAGGGATTATTGCAGAGTCTGGGAAGCATCCTGAATTTTTTTTGAATGGTAAAATTGATGAATATGAAGAGATTGTTCTTAATGGTGTTAAGGGAATTGCGGAGTTTTTTGATGAGATGTGGGTGAGGACTTCAGATATTAGGAGCGATGAGTACAGGAATCTTGAAGGGGCGCCACAAGAGGTTGAAGCAAATCCTATGTTGGGTTTTCATGGAATTAGATATTCTCTGAAGAAGCCGGAGATTCTTAAAGCAGAATTGAAAGCTTTGAATAAAATTGCTGAGGGAAATAAAAAAGTTGGAATATTAATGCCTCAGTTGATTTCTGTTGAAGAGTTGAAAGAGGTCAAGAAAATTTTGAAAGAGATAAATGCGGATAAAGTTGAGGTAGGGGTTATGGTGGAGACGCCGGCATCTGTTCAGTTGATAAGGGATTTGTGCGAGGAGGGAATTAAATTTATTTCTTTCGGCACGAACGACTTGACGCAGTATATGCTTGCGGTTGATAGAGGGAACGAAGAGGTTCAGTATTTGTATGATGAGATGCATCCTGCGATTTTGTATCAGCTTGGTTTTGTTATTAGGGTTTGCAAGAGATATAATGTTGAAACGAGTATTTGTGGGCAGGCAGGCAGTAAAAAAGAGATGGTTAAATATTTGGTTGAGAAAGGAATTGATTCAATAAGTGTGAACGCGGATAAGGCGAAGGAAATTGCAGAGTATGTTTCAGAAGTTGAGAAGCAGATTGTTGCCGGAACTGATAAGGAGCCGAGGGCTTATGAAGTTAAAAAGAAAGAAGAATTTAGTGAGGAAAAAACTGAAACGAAGAAAGAAATCATCGAGGATATTAAAGATAGTGGGGTTTCGGAAGAACAAGCAGTTCAGGAAGAAAAGTTGGATGAGGGTGGTTAGTTTTGGTTTGAGTGATGTTTTGTTTTTATTAGACAAATTTATCTTTTATCAATCGGTATTTTTATAAATGCACTCATCTTTAATTAAGCATGGTGGAAAAAGGGGCTAAAAAGAAAATTTCTAAGAAAAAAACGACGCACAAAAAACACAGTACGGAGAAGGAAACTGCTAAGAAATCTTCGCCGGTTACAATAAATCTTCCTGAGCAGAAAGAGTCAAAGGTTGATAAAATGCTTATGGAAAATTTTATTTCGCTTCAAAAGGTTATGACGAATCTTTCTGTTAAACTTGACGGATTGGCGACGCAGATTTCGAAACTTCTTGAGCTTTTTGAGATTTCTGCGAAGGCGCTTGCTGATAAAGATTTTGATGTTGAGCAAAATAATAAAGAGCTTGTTGAGAAAATGGAAACTCTTGTTGATCAGAATAAAACGATTGCGCGTGGGCTTACTTTGATGCATGAAAGAATTCCGAGGGAGATGGTTCCTCCACCAATGCCTCAGAGAACGATGCCCCCTCAACCTCCTCCGATGATGCCGACGTCTCAGCCGATGAATTTTTCTTCAAGTCCTCAAATGCCGGTTCCTCAAACAACTGGGATGAAAAAACCACTTTCAAAAGAAATTACTCCTGAGCAAGAAGTGGAGAATAAACCGACCTTTGAGTCACCGATATAAAATGATTTCTCAGCAAGGAAAACTGGCGCAGACTTCCGAAGATTTTAGAAAGATTTTTTTGTTGAAGTTTACAGCGGAGCTTATTAAGAATACAAAGATTGAAGAATTTTACAAGTTGAAAAAAATTGTTGAACGTGAGCCGGAGAAAGATATTGAACTTGAGAGTGATGTTGGAATTTCTGAAAAATCTGATGTTAAGAAAGTTGGTTTGGAGAAAGAGTATATGCCGAGTCTTATGTATCACCCGAGATTTGCGCGACCGAGATTTAAGCCTTTGCCTAAACAGCCTTTGGTTGTTCCTAAGTTGCCGATTGTGCCGCCTAAGATAAAAGCTCCTCAAATGCAAAAACCGATTCCTCAACAATCAATGCCGAGGAGAAGACCCAATTTGATGCCGATTCCTAATTATCCTTTGCCACCGGGACTTCAGTATCTTCAGCCGTATCCGACGCAGGCGCAAGTAAATCTTGGGAAATTAAATCCTTTGATTCAGGATCCTGCTGTTAGAAATATTGAATGTAATGGGCCAGGAGAGCCGGTGATTGTTAAAGGGGCGATGGGAATGAAGCCGACAAAGATAATTTTGTCAGATAATGACATTAAGTCGACGATTCAAGCGTTTTCAGAAGCTGCGAAGATTCCTGTTGACGAGGGTGTTTATAAAATAATTGCTGGGAATCTTATCTTGTCGGCGATTGTTTCAGAAGTTATAAGTTCGAAGTTTATAATTAATAAAATGACTTCTCAGTCTATGGTGCCTTCAGGGATTAAACCAATGTATGGGTGAAAATTTTAGGATGAAAAATTGGAGATAAAAATTCATTCGGACGCAGTCGCTTGAAATCCACCGCGTCCCCGACCACCGCCCCTACTAGCGCTCGCGTTGCCCACAATATGAAAAATTGATACGTTTAAAAACCCTGAACATGGGAGAAACTATTAGATTTGATTTGGAAAAACCTCAAGTTGAAAAATTGGATTTTGAAAAATATTTGGAAGAGAAA
>CAYQQA010000029.1:0-7921 GCA_964419805.1 Candidatus Woesearchaeota archaeon | reverse complement strand
CGTCCTGATCGAGTGCGTCTTTATCAACAACAAGTTTGTATGGCACAAGCCAATTAGTGTTAAAATTTCTTAAATAAGTGCTACCTTTCAAATATTGAAAAGCATCTCCCTGGACAGTGAAAGGAAACTCCTCGACAAACTCAAATTTTAGGCTTTTGCAATCAGGATTGTCAACACCAGAAACCTGAAAAACAACCTCGACGTCATCGTTGGGCAAAGCCGGATAAGGATCTTGATTAATTAGGGTAATTCCTGCATCACATGGCAAAGCACTCACAGACGAAACCATAGCAAAAACTACAAAAGCCAAAACTAAAAACTTCACCTCCATTTAATAATTAAATTTGCATAGTTTTTAAAACTACTCATTTCAAAAAGGGAAGAGGTCTTATTTTTTCTTTATCTTCATCAATAGGCAAAACGCTCATTTCAATTGAATCTTCTTCAAACAATTTTTTTATCTTGTCTATAGCTCCTCGGATTTCATTTTCTTCTTTATGAAATAATTGAATCAAACAATTTGGTTTTAGCAAATTAAAAATTAGGGAGCTAACATTATCAGAATTTTGTGCAAAAAATTTTATTTTTCTTTTATTTTTTTCAGAAAAATTTCTAAAATTTAAAGTTATTAACGTGAAAAAATAATTTAATTTTGACATATCAAATTGAATTCTATTGCCCAAAATTATTTTTTCTTTTTTCAATTTTCTTAACCTATACAAAACTAATTCACTGGAAAGATTTAATTTAACTGCAATGTCAATCAAACGCGTCCGTCCGTTTTCAGACAAAATCTCAAGAATTTTTAAATCCGTTTTATCCAATTTTGTTTTTTCTTTGTTCTCAGAAGAAATTAAATAATCTTTTTTGTTATGGTTAAAAAATTTCAAAGGAAAAAGTGAAACAAGCCGAGGTTTTATAACTAAATAATCTTTGATGAAATATTTCCCATTTTCAAGAAGATTAGATAAAAATTCACTAAGTTTTAATTCATTTTTAAAAATACAATTAAGATATAAATCATATTCTCCGAAAACTTTTCCAAAAGACATACAGTTTTTATCTTTTGAAAGAGTCTTTGAAAAATCTTCCGCCATCTTGGGTTTTTCAAATTTTAAAAATAAAATCACAAGAACTTCATAACCTAGTTTGTTCCAATCAAAAACAGGGAAAAATTTTCTGATTAATCCTTTTTTCAAATATTTTTTAAGTCTGTATTCTACTTGATCCCTTGACATTTTTGTAGCCTTAGCTATCTTGGAAAGCGGTTCATCGTAATTGTGATACAGGTAACTCAAAAGTTTGTAATCAGCAGATTTTAGTTCCATAAAAAAGGTTAATTCCCAATATTTTTAAACATTTCTATTTATTTTTTAATTTTTTAGGAATTCTTGATAGGAGAATTTAGATATTCCCTATTGTTTTAATAATTACAATGAAAAACAAATACACAAACTTAAAGGAAGTTACACCTCAAGAGATGTATTGTATTGTTGGGTCTTGCCCTGCAATTTATAAAACAACAATCGAAGGCAGAGATGTTTATTTAGCAATTGGAAAACAGATTGCTCCTTCAGAAGCGGGACTTGAAGAAAAAATCGGGCCTGACGAAGTTTTAGTAGAGGTGCCAAGAGAACTAATTGATAATAAGGGGGAATAATTCTCGGATGGCTTCTATTGGAGAAAAATTAGACTATTTTTTGGTAAAATTTATTGCTTATTTTAATTACAGAAATTACGCAAAAAAAATAAACATTAAAAAAAATGAAAACATCTTGGAAGTCGGGTGCGGGGGAGGAAATTTGTCAAGGTTTCTAGCTAAAAAATTAATCCATGGAAAATTAGTTTGTGTTGATAATTCTGAATACTGGATTAAAAACACGAAAAAAAGATTAAATAATTTTGAAAATATTGAATTTTTAACTGCAGATATTCAAAAATTAGGGCAAGAAAAATGTTTTGATAAGATAGTTCTTCATTACGTTTTGCACGATATAACTGAAAAGGACGTAACAGTTTGTAAATTAATTAAAATGCTAAAACCGAAAGGCATAATTTTTATTAGAGAACCGACAAGAAAAAATCATGGGATGAATTTGTTAGAAATCGAAAATTTGATGGTTTCAAAAGGGCTAAAAAAGTTATCTTCAAAAGAAAGTTACTCATTTCCATTAAGGGGAAAGATTTACGAAGGAGTTTTTGTAAATTATTAATAATTTATAAGTCAATTTTAGGGCTCAATAAGGTAATCTCAAAAATTCTTCACTCAGTTCAGAACTAATAAAAAAGTTAATCTAGTAAAATCATCCCAACAATTCATTAATAGTTTCTCTCCGTTTCAGGTTTTTCGAACTTAATAATTTTTGAAAACCAAAATTGTGAGCAAAGCTCAATTTAATGAAAGTTTTAATTTAGTAAAATTAGTCTAATCATAATTTATTCTCGAGGATCCACATTAATTATTTATTGTATCGAGCGACTTTGGAACGAGTGAATCTTTATCTTCTTTTTTTCCTCAGTTTTTTCAATAAACAATTTATCAAATCGCGAACACAGTGAGCGCATTTTCCTCTTGAGGTTTTTGTGAACTTCAGTCGGAGGCAACTAAGAGAAGTTCTTGGTTGCTTAAACAAAGATTTTTCCAAAGTCCATCGGAGGCAAAGAAAAGACTTTGCGGTTGCTGGAATCTAAAAACCCGCAGGAGGTTTTTAAGCGCCAACATTTATAAAATCCATTACCCTTCTTGAAAAATGGAAAACAAAAGAGGTCAATTAAAAAAATTCGTTCTTATCTTGATTCCAGTTGTAATAATTGCAATAATAATTTCAATAATTTATATAACTAGAAATTTCGATGAAGGTCATCCTGTAAAACAGTTTATAGAAGACACAGCCGAGAAAATAACAAATTCAGAAAATCCGGGACCTGATTTAAGGCCATCAACACCAACGACTTCAAGTTCAAGCAGTTCTGGTGGAATTTCTGGAGGTGGGGGTGGTGAAGGAGGTGGTGGAGGCTCAAGCAGTTCGGGTAGAGTTTACTGTGAAAAACAAGACATAACTTACAGTTTATTGAACATACAAAAAGAAGAGACATGCAATCAATTGCAAGGAGAAATCTGCACAAGCAAAACAATAAACTGCTCAATTGAAATTCACAACGCCGATGACAATTACGAAGGAACATTCCCAATAGAATTAAACATTTATTCAGAAACAGATGACGAATATTTTGTTGATACAGCGAACAAATACTTCACAATTCCTCCATCAGACTTCAGAGTTTTCCAACACATCACAACAATCACAAGCACAGGTGAGAACGGAGTAGCAAACGGAATCATAAAATGCATTTTCCACACAACAACAAAACCGTATAAAGAGGTTTGTTCTTAATTAGTATTCAAGCTATCAAGATATTTTTGCCAAGGTTTAGAGTTCCAGTATTCAATTAACACATCGTCATTCACTGTAGTAATAGATGGAAAAATGGGCTCTTTTATGATCTTGATATACAAAACAAAAATAATAACTCAACACAACAACAAGAAAAAACCTTGTTGGTTTCACCGCAGGATATAGAAAGGGAGTAGAAAATTCATAATAATTTCCCTCTACCTTAAAAATTGTTTCATATCCTTCTGTCAAAAATCTGCCGTTTTCATCGACAATCCAAGACAAATCATTCCACCCCCTCCTAGTTTCAAAATAAATTCTCCACTTTCTGCCCTAAACAAAGTATAATTAAAATTATCAAGGTTGCTCTTGTCAAGTATTTTTAAATTTCCAAAACCATAATACTTCGTATTTCCCTCAGAGCGAATTACATGCCAATCATAAATCTTAATAGCAGATTCCACGATATCTTCCGAAATATTGCAATCTTTACAACTCTTGATAGAAAAACCTCTTCCTTCACACCCAACCAAAAGTCCGGCCAAAACTAACGATGCTAAAATTGTTTTCAAGCTTCTTGACATTCCAAAATAGAAATTCTATTACTTTTAACATTTCTATACTCCACAAAAACTACCCCTCGCTAATCTGGACAAAATTAGTTTTTGCTTCGAGAATTATTTTCCTTGAACCTTGCCCTGGATTAATTGTCCCGTTCATTGGAACGTCGCTCGAAAATGCCCGGACGTTGTCGCCAGAACTTGAAAGAATTTTCATTATTAAAGTGTAATTGGAAATTGTAATTTCTTCAACTCCTTCTGGAAGATAAAGATACTTCGTGCTCTTGCTCGGTTCGCCCGCAAAAAAAACCGACTCTGCAGAATTAATCAAATTGACTGCAAAACTTTCTGCCTGGTTGAACCTAATTTCGTCGTTAATTTTGTTCGAATAAAAAAGCGAAAAAGCAAGAATCGAAACGATTGCAAAAGTGACAAATCCAACAACAATCAAATACTCTGTTCCTGCCTGTGATTTTTTCTCCATCCTCTCTTAGTAAGTTTTATATAACTTAATTAATTTAAGATAATAGTACTTATAAATTTTAATATGGCAAAAAAAATTGGTGTCTGGATGATGGGGCTCTTCGTATTGTTTTTCACAGCCATAAATCTCTATAATTTTTTCAACAAAGACAATCCAAACTCTGCGACGGGATTTTTTGTAGCAGAAATGCCGTTGGGGCTAAACTTCAGCGTTCTTGCATTCATCATACAATGGGTTATCCTCTTAGTAATTGTAATTTTTGCGTATATGAAATTTCTAAAACACAGAAAAGAGGAAGAAGCGAAAATTGTCGGTTTTGTTGTTCCACAGTTAAAATCAAAAGCGCAAACGCAATTAGATATTTTTTATAAATTAATTCAGGACAAAAAAAGTCTAAGCATCGGCACAGTTGCAAAGGCCTTCAAAATTCCGAAAGAAAAAGATCTTGATTGGGCCAGAATTCTTGAAGAACATGAACTTGTGACTCTTGAATATCCTGCATTCAGCGACGCTGAAGTAAAGATTATGGGTTATAATGAAAGGGAAGAAAAAAAGAAGATGGAAGAAATGAAAAAGGCAAAGGAACAAAAAATTATAAAACCGGAAGGAAAGCAGATGATTCAAAAACAAAATGTGGAAAATCAGAAAAAACCCGAAAATCCAGAATTAAAAAAACCTGAAAACAAAAGTATTGAACAAAACACCATGACTGGCAAAATTCAAGAAATAAAAAACAAAATGCAAAAAAGCCATGAAGAACAAAAAAATGTTAATGAAAAAATGCAAAGTTCTGAAGAAAAACAAGAATTAAAAAAACCTGAAAACTTAATGAAAAAAGAATAAAATGTTGGAAAACAGAGGTGATGTAGACATGTGGGTAAGTGGAGTAATTAACAAAGGTTATTCTAAAGACCAGCTTAGAAGAGTTTTGTTCAAAAACAGATTTCCGACTCAACAAATTTTTAAAATTATTTTGGAGTACGACAAACTAAAAAAAAAGACTGGAAAAAAACCAACAACTTTATCTTTCAAACCCCTTCCAAATCAAGAGATTGCGAAAAAAATTCCTGAAGCAAAGCCTGAATTAAAATCGATTCAAAAAAAGACTGAAGTAAAACCGAACACAGTTGTTCAGCAAAAACCTGAGGTAAAACCGATTCCTGCGGTTCAGCAAAAACCAGAACAGCCAATGCAAAAACCCCAAACTCCTGGTCAGAAAACCACGTCTTTAAAAGAGCAATCGGAAGTTCGGGATGCAAGTCAGCCTTCTAAAGATTTTCTTCCAAAAATAATCAGAAAAAAGCCCGGGCCAAATTCAATCGAAAGCTACGAGCTTATTCTGGATAAGGCGGTGGTTGACATAACTATTGAAAAAACAGTGAGAGGTCTTGAGTACAATGTCTTCGTCCCTGAAATAGATAAAGCGACAAAAGCTCTTCTTGATGAAATCAGGAAAGAATTAATTTCGGTTACTGCTATCGCTGTCGGAGAAATTGTTGATCAGAAATCAGTTGAAAAAATAAAATTAAAATTCATGATTGACGCAGGAAAACTTCTTCGTGATAAAATTCCAAGCATACCAAAAGAATCAGAGGATTTTTTAATAGGAATGCTTATGCAAGAAATGCTCGGACTTGGAAAGATAGAATTTTTAATCAACGATCCGAAGCTGGAAGAAATCGTAATCATAAACAGCAAGGAGATTAGGGTCTATCATCCAAAATATGGCTGGCTCTTGACAAATGTGAAACTCGCTTCAGAAGAAGAGGTAACAAACTATGCAAATATTATTGCGCGAAGAGTTGGCAGGCAGATAAGTGTTTTAAATCCGTTGCTTGACGCGCACGTTGTTACTGGTGACAGGGCAAACGCGGTCCTCTATCCAATCGCAACAAAAGGAAACACAATCACGATAAGAAAATTCGCGAGAGATCCGTATACAATAATTGATTTAATAAACAACAATACTTTAAGCAAAGACGTCGCCGCAATTCTCTGGCTCGCTATTGAATACGAAATGAACATCCTTTTTTCAGGAGGCACAGCCTCGGGAAAAACCGTCTGTCTTAACTCGTGCATGCCTTTCATCCCCCCTAA
The DNA here is from genome assembly GCA_964419805.1 of Candidatus Woesearchaeota archaeon. Classification (GTDB taxonomy): domain Archaea; phylum Nanobdellota; class Nanobdellia; order Pacearchaeales; family GW2011-AR1; genus CAYQQA01. Next base: position 1,385 of record CAYQQA010000029.1, on the reverse strand, counting down.
TCACAGAATTATCAGTATGGAAGATACGAGAGAATTAATGCTTCCGAAGTTCCTTTATTGGTGCCCATTGGTAACGCGAACGCCGAACGCTGAAAAAAAAGGAGAGGTATCGATGCTTGATCTTTTAGTTAATTCTTTAAGAATGAGGCCTGACAGAATTGTCCTTGGTGAAATCCGGCGTCAGCAGGAAGCAGAGGTTCTTTTCGAAGCAATGCATACCGGTCACTCGGTTTATTCGACAGTCCACGCAGATACTGCAAACGAAACTATAAGAAGACTTGTCAATCCCCCCATAAATGTTCCGCCTGCAATGCTTAACAGCGTAAATCTAAATGTAGTAATGTTCAGGGATAGAAGAAGAGGGATCAGAAGAGCGTTCCAGCTGGCAGAGTTCCTTCCTGGAAAAGAAAACATGGCAGCAAACATCCTTTACAGATGGGTTCCTGAGAATGACAAATTTGTTCAGCACAATAAAAGCATGATTTTCTTCGACGAACTCAGCAGAAACACTGGAATGAGCGAACCAGAAATAAAAAGAAACATTGAAATGAAAAAAGTAATTTTTGACTGGCTTATAAAAAATAAAATAAGAGATTTAGAATCGCTGGGAAGGCTTATGAATTATTACTATAACAATAAAGAATTGCTAAAACAGATAATCAGCAGAAATCAAATCGACAAGATTGTAACAAGAAAATGAAATTTAAGATTCCTTTCACTTTTTCCGACGTGGAAATACTTAAAAGAAAAAGCAAATGGTTTACAAAGTTTGCAAAACCGAGAAAATCAAAACTCGATAACTATCTTAACGGTGCGGGAGTCAGACTAAATCGGAGGCAATATCTTTCGATATGCTTCAGGTCACTTTTCATAAATCTTTTAGTGTTCTCAGTAATTTTCACATCGGGCTTGGGAGTCCTTGGAGCAGGAAATTTTTTCGTTTACGGTCTCAGCTCAGCAGTTCTTGTTTCGGCACTTATTTTTTTCAACCAGATAAATTACCCGCGACTATTTGCACTTTCAAAAGAAAAAAATATTGAAAGTAATTTGATTTCTGTTCTCCAAGATGTGATGGTTCAACTGAATTCAGGAGTTCCTATTTTCAAAATCATGGTAAATATTTCCGAATCAGGTTACGGGGAAGTCAGTGAAGAGTTTAAAAAAATTGCGAAGGAAATTAACTCAGGAATGTCGCAAATCGAAGCTATAGAAATGCACGCGAAAAACAACACGTCAAAATATTTCAGAAGAATCTTGTGGCAGATAAGCAACGGAATGAGATCAGGAAGCGACATGACAAATATAATTCGGGAATCAATAGAAAACCTCAGCGAAGAACAAGAAATTCAAATTCAAAATTATGGAAGCAAACTAAATCCTTTAAT
>CAYQQA010000028.1:0-7969 GCA_964419805.1 Candidatus Woesearchaeota archaeon | reverse complement strand
TCCTTGTTGTGCCAATTGGTAAGTCTCATCAATATTTTCTAAAATTCTAGGAAATTTATTGTTTATAAGATTAATCATTTTTTCATTCAAAATAAAATCAAGTTTTTTTTCTGTTCCGATTTTTCTTGGAAAATCTAACTGATTAAGATATTTTTTGATGATTTTTATTTTAGCAAGATATTTTTTTGACTTTGATTTTTTATTTGAAAATTCATAATAAGGGATAATTTTTAGGTTTACATTGAAAGTTTTTCTTAATCTGTCTCCAAAGTTAAAAATTTTAAAACTAGTTTCTTTTGACAACAATTCAACCAAGGATTTAAAATAAGGCTTACCCCCAAACACAAAAATATTAAATTTTTTAGTTTTAGGTAAATTTAAAATTTTTAGAGTTATCCACTTATTTAAGGCACTAATAATTTTTAATAATTTTTTATCTCGCGTGTTTTTTTTTTTGGCAGATTCATACTTAAAAACTTTCAACTTTCCTTTATATAACTCTTGAAGAATCATACTTCCGTATTCATAGTCTATGGACTTTTTAGATTTATCTTTAAAAACAACAATCTCCGAAGGTTGTTCAACTAATAAAATTTCTTTAAATAACCTTAGATGCTTCTTTGATGAGGAAATGATTATATAGAGATCATAAGGAAAAAGTGAAAAGAGCTCTATTTGCTTATAATTGCTTTTTAAATTATTATATATTGCTTTTAGATTCTTTATTGAACTTTCATGAATTCCCGAATATAAACCAGATTTTTCATATTCTTCTTCTTTTTTAAAAACTACTTTCTTTCTTGATAAAATTTGTTCTACCTTAAAAGAAAAAGATATTGGAAGAAATTCTTTAAACTGCTTTTTGTTTTTTAAATAATTTATAACTTGGCTTTCGTTTTCTAAGAAAATTAGTTTTTTTTCTTTTTGAAGCATTATAAGAAAATTTGAATTGGATTTAAAAGTCTTATGTAAGGGAAATTTAATTCCAGAATGTTTTTCCCAAATAGGGCAACCTACTATATGTTGCTTTTAAACAAAAACTAATTAAGATTTCAGCTCCCAATAATTTTTATACTTTTAAAAATAAAATACCTTAATGAAAGCAAACATTTCAAATGTCGTTAAAAAAATTAAAGGGAAAGAATTATCAAATAATGAAACACTGGCGCTAAAGAATAGCTCTTACCAAATTACAACGACAATCATAACAAAAATCGGAAGTTTAATTTTTACTGCAATTCTTGCAAGAATTTTAATGCCAGAATTGTTTGGACTATATAGTTTAGTTTTTTTTACTATTTTTACTTTTGTGAGTTTTGCCGATATGGGGGTTGGGACTGCACTAACCCGTTTTGTTTCAAAATCGTTAGCCAAAGGTGATGAAAAAAAAGCCAAATCGTACTCAATATATTTATTTAAATTTAAGATTTTTTTAACTCTGACCGTATTCGTCTTGTTTATAATTTCTGCTAAATTTATTGCAACAAATTATTATGAAAAACCAATTTTCCTGGCGTTATTGACAGGATCTATGTTTGTAATTATTCTCAGCATAATTAATTTTTTAGAAAGTATGTTTAGGTCAATAAATAAGTTCCAATTCATATCTACTAAGGAGTTTATTTTTCAAATTTCTAGGCTTCTATTAGCTCCAACAACTATATTAATCTTGTTGAAGTATATTTCAACCCAGGAGATAAAAATCTCGATTGTTGTTTCTGTGATTTTTGTGCCTTATTTGATTACTCTTATTTTTTTCTCATTTCTTGCAAAAAAGAAAATAAAATTTTTGAAAACAAAATCTAACGAAATAAGTAATGATGAAAAAAAAGAAGTTAAAAAATTTATTTATCCCTTGTCAATCTCACTCATCTTTCAAACAATTCTGGATCAAATAGACATTATCTTGTTAGGAAAATTTGTCACTTCCGAATTTATTGGGTATTACTCTGCGGCATTTTTTCTAATAAGTCCTGCCACTGCACTTACCGCACTCTCGGTCGCACTATTCCCTATTTTTTCAAGATTGAAAGGAAATCAGTTAAGGAGGGGTTTAAAAAAATCCCTTAGGATTCTGTTTTTAGTTTCCATTTCATTCACCTTCATAATCATCGTGTTTGCCCCAATCATGGTAAAAATTGTTTACGGATCAGATTATGCAAAGGCTGTGAGTTTGTTGAGGATTGGTTCATTAGTAATAATTTCTTCTTCAATGATTGGTGTTTATATTAATTTTTTTATATCTAAAGGAAAAACTAAACTAACGACAAAAATACTAATTTTATTAACAATTTTTAAATTTGGAATCGGCTATTTGTTAGCATCTAACTTAATCGGAATTTCTCTTTTTGCGGCCACCACAGGAATTGTTGTTGCAAGAGTAGTTGCGGAGTACTTTCACCTAGGAAGTCTTTTCTTATTTTCTAGAAATCATAAAAAGTACGATAAAAAGGTTCTATCATTTAAAAAACATCAGAAAAAATATTAGCTCCGGCATAATATTCTGCAAAACTAAAATAAATCCGATGTCTCTATTCCAAAGATATATTTTGAGTTCGCAACAATTCTAAAAGGCAAACTTTGAATTACTTCAGAAACATAGGGTTCATCAAGATTGTGGTATTTCAGCTCAACAATAAACTCATTCCTCAAAGAGGGGGAGGAGATAACAAAATTTTTTCCGCTAGAGAGTTTTGAAAAAAAAAGATCTCTATCAATAGTGAGCCTAACTTTTTTATTAGATGATAAAAAATATCTTCTAAGATAAGAATTTAATAAAGATGGGCCGACCATATTCAATAGTTCTAGAATTTTTTGAGGAAGATTTGATTTTTGCAAAATGTTTCTATTGAAGAGATTATAGTTAAAACTAGTCCTAAAATTGAAAGATTTTAAAGGAAATCTTTCTTTTCTACTAAGGTGTCCACATTTAATTTTTAACTCTAAAATCGGATTTTTGACAAATCCAAACAGACCACCATACCATCTGATTCTTATTTTATATCTTTTATGTTCTCCTCCCACATGTCTAAAGTAATTATTTAAATCAAAAAAATCAAGATATAAATTATTAATTCTTCTTTCGTGGAAAATTTCTGAAAAGATCCCAGGAATGTTCGATACAATCTGTTTGAGATTTTCTTTTTCCATTCCCTTAACTAAAAATTTTCTCTCATGTCGATAATCATTCTCTCCCATTTCAAAATTATAAATTTCCTCCATAAATATCTTGATAAATATTGTCCTTGTTTCCCAAAAAGATTGTTCCGTTGATTTTTAAATTAGAATTTTTGTCAAGGATGTGATTATTCTGCACATTAAAAAACAGGGTATTCTTACAGTTCATTGCTGCGGGCCCATATTCTGATTTTTTTTCGTAAACGGCAAGACCATAAATTGAATTTGAAATATTTAAATTTTGGCAGGAGGTTTGTGAATCATCCTTGCTTGCAAGACCTATGAACGTATTATTTAATTCTGAGAAAGATAGCCTAACAAAAGATTTTTCTCCAATGCTAATCCCTTTATCTTTTGCACCATCTATATGCACGGAAGTTATATTAACAAAGGCCCCTGAAAGATCAATGCAGTCCCCCATGCAATTTTCAAAGTCAGAATTGTTAATAACTCCGTCACTAAAATCATCATCAATACAATCGGAACTGCAATTTTTAAAAGAAGTTTTGTCTATGGAAAAATCAGAACTAATTAAATTGAGACTATCTTCTGCGGAGATGTTAGAAAAGAAAACATTGTTAATTCTAACAGAGGCATCATAAAAAGTTACTGAGCCAGTAAGCTCCCAACCATCTTTTTTCGGGTATGTTAAATTATCAAACCACACATTTTCTAGTAGAGAGTCCTTAGAACTAAAAACAGACAATCCTTGTCCAGTTCCATCAGATGAATGAATCTTAATTAAATGTCCTGGGTCTCCTTTAAACTTTATTTTTGAATAAGATAAAATCATTGACTGATTTACTAAATCAATTTCAGTGTCTCCGCTAGAAAAAACAGCGTATCCAGGAGGAATAATTAAACTGTTATTGATCTGCCATTTTCCAGGTTTGATAAAAATAAACTTTTCTTTTTCGTTTACGTCAAGCATTTTAAAACTATTGTAATTCGGATTTTTTCTGATAAAATCTTTGTCAGTAAAGTTGGCATCAAAGTTAGACCAAGGGGTGACCTCAGATGTTTTTATCTTATTTGCTCCAAGAATTTTATATTCTAATTTTAAAGTGTTAGTATTTATTTCGGAAAGTTTAAACGGGACATAAATTTCTAAATTCTCATAATTTACTTCCTGATTTGCTTTGTAAGGTTGCAAAATTAATTTGTAATTAGGAGTAAAATTAGCGCCATTGACTTTCATATTCAGAATCTCTAATGGAAAAGAATTAATATTTCCCACAGAAAAAATAAGTTTATTGTCTGTAGATTTATCTTTTTGAAAAAAAACATTTAACCCTTGTACCGGATGCAACATCTCATTAATTTGGAGCTGATTGTTATAAATTGCTTCTTTGGGAACGTAAGCGTAAGGATAATCTTTGTATAGAACACTTATTGCCCTATTTAGTATGGGGTTAATTTCTTCAAAAACATGGAGTAAGTAATCCTCAGAAGATATTTCTTCTAATTTTTCCACATATTTTTTAAAAAACACTTCATCGCTGAATATTGTTTCAATAAATGTCTCTCTTTTAGGAGTGCACGTTTGGCTGGTATCTTCCAAGATAATACATGAAGGCATATAATTCAAGATAGTTGCTTGGGAATTTGAAGGATTTACATACCCATCAAAACCGATTGGTTCTAACAAAGAAGTTACGGGATTATAGTAAAACCTTATATTCTGGGGGCCTGCAGCATGGTCTGCATTTAGAAGAACAGTAATTGCAAAATAACCTGCAAGTTTTTCTGAATCAAAAACCTCATGTGTCTTAAGTTTTTTTATTCTGAAAGCTTCCAAAAGGTTTTGTGCTTTTACAAACTGTTCCTGTTTCAAAGGATCTTCCAAAAATTCATCGTTATCGAATGTTTCAATAATCCCTGTTTGAAAAATTTGATCAAAATCAAAACTTAAAGAGGGCCTGCCCGCATATTCTTGCCAAATAAAATCCTCGCTGAATTTCAAAAATATTCCTTCCCGTCGATTATTGCTTTCTGCTAATTCTTTAGAAAAATGTTCCTCTAAGGCATATATCCCTTTATTTTCTCCGTTGATTACAACTTCTATGAAATCATACCTTAGTGCAAGAACTCCTTCTTCAGCCAATATAAGATTATAAAGCAATTCGTTGCTATAAATTCTTGTTTTTGGATGTTGTATTGAAAAGGTCTTCATCCCAAAGAGAGATTCATCCCCTTTTATTTTAATTCTAAAAGACCATTTGTCGGTACTTATATGGTCTACATGGTCACCTTTCAATCTTAATTTAATGTCATATTTTTTATTTTTGTGGGTAATTGTTGCAGGCACATAATCCTCTGCAGAAGTAAGAAGAGTTCCAAGATCTAGGGCCTGTTGGCGCTTAAATTCTAGTTTTTGATAATTTTTAAAATTAATATCTATATAAATTTTTTCAGGATTGGAAAATTGTCCTTTGATCCAATTTAAAGGAATTTTAAAGTTCTCATTTTTAACCCCGTCAAGAATGTATTTTTCATCTCTAAGCCCTCCTAGATTAACAAGATCTAGGGCAGCACGGGAAGGATTATCAAAAGTTCCAAAAAATTTTGTGAATAATAATCCTAAAAAAAAACCGATAAATAAAACAAAAATAATTTTGACAATACCATAAATTATTTTTGTTTTTTTATTGCTCAATATTTTAAAGAATCTTGCCACAAAACTTTTAATATAAACAGCGAAGGGCGAAGATCCTCTTTCTTTCAATCGCATTTAAACCCCCAATTTGTCCAGATAGCTAATATTTATAGATTTAGAAAGAGATGTGAGTTCATCTTTTAATTTTTCTAAATGTGAAAATGACTCAATATCTATCATAAAAGCTGCTTCAAAAAAACCATCTTTAAGTTTGTCAAATCTTTTTAAATGTACTGCCGAAGAATGTTTTCTTAAGATTAGTACTACTTTCTTAAGGGAAAGATTTTTATCGGAAACACTCAAATATAAATTTTGATTTTCTTCTTTTTTTTGAAGAGAATGTCTTCCAAAAATTAAAAGAGATATCACTGCGAAAGATACCAAAGTAGTGGCAATTTGGCCTGCACCAAAACCCAATCCAATTGCGATACACAAAAATAAAAAAGCTAATTCTTCGGGTTCCTTTATTGCTGAACGAAACCTTACGATAGATAATGCCCCCACCAAACCTAAAGACAAAGCTAATGAAGACTTTACAACCATTATTATTAAAGTCGTTGTAGTAGACAACAAAACAAAATTACGTGCAAACATTTTTCTATTTGACAAAGCACTCCCATATCTTACATATAATAAAGAAAGAATAAATGACAATAAAGCTGCAAGGATTAATGAGATAACTAAATGTGGGAGGTCAATTTGAGGGGAATAATTTGTTAAAAATTCTTCAAAAGTTGTCGTAGCGTTTGCCATGCTTAAAAAACAAGGAAGGGGTTTAAATATTTTATGCTGGCATTTTCAAAACCAATTTAATTAACGTATTTATGTGTTCCCTCCGAGTATATGTCACGGGATCTAAATTATATTTTTAAACCAAAACATTTATTTAGTCTTAAAATTGTTAGTCTAAGATGGAAAAACCTTACATCTCATTCGTGGTTGTAGGGAGGAATGATGATTATGGGCATCGTTTTTTTTACAGAGTCGAAAGATTTACAAAAAATTTAATTTATTTGTGTGAAAAATATAAACTTCCCTCAGAATTGATTTTTGTAGAATGGAACCCTCCAAAAGATAAAGAAAAATTTGACAAAGCCTTAAAAATAAAAAAAGGCCGGAAATTTATTAGGCTCAGATTTTTAGAGGTTTCAAAAGAAATACATGAGAAAGTTAAAACCTCTGATAAAATGCCTCTTCTTGAATTTCCTGGCAAAAATGCGGGAATAAGGAATGCTAAGGGAAAATTTGTTGTGGTTACAAACCCCGACATTATTTTTAGTGAAGATATGATTAAGCTATTCTCTGAAAAAAAACTACTAGATGAAAATACTTTTTATCGGGCTGACAGATGCGATATGTCAATAGACATCCCTATTGATGCTAAAACCGAGGATGTTGAAAAATTTTGTGAAAAAAATTGGGATTTTTGCTGGAGCCCAAGATACGGAAGGTATCATCGAGGTATTAAACTAATCTCGGATATTCCTCGATTGATTGCTCGAACAATGATTAAGATATCAAAAAACCACTCTTATCTTAGATACCATGGAGGGGCGCCAGGAGATTTTATTTTACTTTCAAAAGAAGGCTGGGAAAGGTTTAGAGGATACCCTGAAATAAATGTTCATGGAGGAATGGATGGATATGTCAGCATAATGGCAATTGTTTCTGGAAATAGATTAAAAATATTAAAAGAAAGAACTTATCACCAGTCACATGGAAATCCCACAGAAGAAGGAAGACCTATGCCAGATACAACTTCTTACATAAAGAATGTTAAAAAAATGTTAAAGGAAAATAAAATTATATCTTTTAATGATAAAAACTGGGGCTTACAAGAGTACAAATTAAAAGAAAAGATTGCCTAATACTCTAAAATGTGTGGCTTTGGGACGGGAACAATAATTTCTCCTTTAAATCCTTTTTCTCTGATTTTGGGAACAATTACATTTTTAAGATTCCAAGATAAGAGTAATGCACAATCCGGAGAATTCTCACCAAATAAAATATCCTCTTCAATAATCGGTATGTGCGTTCCAGGAGAATACATTCCTACTTTAAGGCTTCCTCTTTCTAGAAGCGCGTCTATTGTTTCCATCCCAATTTTGCAAAAATTCATTAAAGTGTTTCCTTTTG
>CAYQQA010000027.1:0-8271 GCA_964419805.1 Candidatus Woesearchaeota archaeon | reverse complement strand
GAAACATTGTAAACATAAGTCACAGCCCCGTTTTTAGACGGCAATTTAAAAGCCTCGCCGTAATTCCCTTTAGCACTTCTCACAAAAGCGGATGTGCTGTCTTCTTTAAGAATTGAAAAACTCTCGCCAATTTCAAAAGAAGTAAGCGAAACAACAATCTCATCTATCTCGATATCTCCAACGCCAATTGAAATCTTCATTTCTTCGTACCCAAGGCCTGTCGCGTTATAGCATGTAAACTCATAGTTAATTGAGACCTTTCCTATAACATCCAAACAATTAGCCTCGTCAAGTTTGTCGTCAACGAGATTACTTACAACCGCCCAAACAACGCCTACAATAACGACTGTAAGAAGAACCAAGAGCATAACCGAAATAACTGTTGATAATCCTTTCTTCATTTTAAAAAATAAAGACTTTTCTTCCTGCAGAGTTTTCGTCGCACGTGTGGGATTTTTCTCCTTCGTCAGAAGTTCCCAAAATCACAGGAATTAAAACCAATGTGTCTGCGTTTGAAAATTCAGAACTCAAGTCCCCTGAAGCCAAAACTCCTCCACTTCTCAATCCAGAATCTGGCCACAAACTGTTCGGAATTTCTACCAAGTCTTTTGTTTCGTAGTCTCCTCCTTCTGTAATTTTGACCTTCATTCTGTAAATTGGGACATTTCCATTGTTGGTAATTGTCAAACTACCTCCATAATATTCTACAGAAAATTCTACCCGCTCACAGACAATTTTCACGTTCTCTCCGCCAAACTTTGTAATTGTTTCCCCACCAATGCTTCTTATCCAAATAAATATTATCAGCGCGATAACAATCACCATCGCAACAAGCAAAACTGTCGCAACAACCGGTGAAACCCCTTTCTTTTTCATGACCATAAAAAGAATCCGCTGTTTTTAAAGTTTTATTTTCTGTAAGACACTTGTATGATTCATAACAATTCTCATCAAGAACAATAAATCATATCCTTCCTATTTAATAATAATCTTACCATATAAATACTTTTGCAATTTGTTATAACCATATACGCCTGTCCTTGCTCACGTAAGGGATAGGCACTTTTTCAAATGAAAAAGGGTTGCTGTTTTTATTGAGGGTAATAATTTTTATTTTGGTTTAAGGAAACTTTATGGAAAAAATAAAAGTTTGAAGAATTTTGATTTCCGTAATTTTGCTAATTTTCTTGCAGGTGAAGAAAAAATTGTGGGAATTTATTATTACAATGCACAATTAGATAAGGAATTTAATCCTTCAAAATTTAAAAGTCAACAAGATTTTTTTGCTAAATTAAGAAAAACGCCAAATTTTCATTTAGTTTTATGCAAACTTCTAAAACGAAACATAAAAGGAACAGACAAGCATTATTATATAATTAAAGAGGATGATATAAACATGGCTGTTGACATGGTTGATGGCTCTGCAGATGACAATTTTGATATTGCTGTCTTAGTTTCAGGCGACGCGGAGATTTTGTTCCTGCTGTACGCTCAGTCAAGAGAAGAAACAAAAAAGTGCACAATGTTTATTTTAATAAAAGTTCATCAAGAAGTTTAAAGAATCACTGTGACAAATCCTTAACTTTAACAAAAGAAATTTTAAACGTTTTTTTTCAAAAATCAAAAAAACAACTAATAACAATTTTTTCTCAAACAACAAATTATTTAAAATAAAAAACCTTCTCCAAATTATGAAAGAAAAAGAGAGGATAGTTATTATAGTTCTTGCTTTGTTAATAGTTGTAATGATTGTAATTGATATAGCTTTAACCGGCAATTTTATAACAAAATTATTCAAAAAATCTGACGATGACTTTAAAAAAAGCTCGACACTTTTTCATTTAACAGGTCCCGGAAACAATCCCAAACAGCTTTACCTTGTCGCCAACGTGGAGTCCTATCCTTTATTTGAATCTTACACAAATGTCAATCTTCCATTTGCCCAAGGATCTTTAGGAATATCTGATGAAGAATTTACAAGCATATTCAAAGAGTCAACAATTGAAACCTCTATGGACGTTTCTAATGATATCTATGTAACTTCTCAAAACGAGGATTTTGGAATCATCAAAAAAATTTACGCAACTCAAGTTTCATGGCCTTATAACGGAGGTCAGGGAATCGTCTCGATTGATTTTAAAGAAAGCCCTGTTAAAGATTTAACAAAAGCCAAAATTTACTTTTGTCAGAACTGGGATTTTGAAAACCATGAATGCTCTGTTCCTTGGACTGAAGGTGAAAAACTTTTTGTTTCTATGAATCCTGAAAAAATGGCAGGAATTTTAATTGCAGACACGGCGGAAAATTACGAAGCTTTTGCAATAACAGTTGAATACATTTGTGGAGATTTAAACAACGACGGACTTGTGAACACAGAGGACCTTGGTTATTTAATTGACTATCTCTTTAGAGGCGGACCAGAGTCGGATCCTTCGTGGGTTGCAAATGTTAACGGCTACGGAGGTGTGGATATTTCTGACGTGGTTTACTTTGTAGATTACTTGTGGCGAAGCGGGCCTGCATTAGTTTGCGCCCCCCCCGTCGACCCATCTAAATCAGAAGGAACCGGCGGTTGGACAATTCAAGATGTCCAGGATTATATTGATGAAGCTCAAGGATGAGTTTTTCAATTTCGATTAAAGTTGATTTAATTCATCACAATATTTTTTGAGTTCTATTTTTTCCACGATCTCAAAATTCAACTTCGTTAAATTTCTGTTGATTGTAATTTGAGATTTGGACCATATATTGAAAGGGACTTTCCTTTATTTACTTTTGATATGACATAATAACATCAAGAACTTTAGTTGAATCAACTTTTCCGGAAATTTCTTCACCATCTAAAAACAGTGCCCCTTTATGAGAATTAACATACAAAATGGATCTTTCTAAATTTTCCCTATCATCGGGAAATCCATATTGTGGATTCTTTAATAATGCAGTAACTTCTAATCTATGACCATCTAATCCCTCATTAATTGCTTGTATTGCTCCTTTAGGATTTGAGGTAGTTTGCCCATTTCCAACTCTTCTAACAACATAATGTGAAAAATTATATCCTTCAGGTATTGGTTCCTGAGAATCCTGAATTGTTTTCATAGCTCTTTCATAATCCTGATTTTCAATCCCCTCCACAAGGATACATAGTTCATCTTTCTCATCTTGAGGTAATTGTTCAAGGTGTTCTCTTGATTTAGCATCCATTTTATATTTGATAATAATGACTCTTTTATAAGTCTTTTGGTTAATTTACTACTTTAAAGTTTCTACTGGAAACGCCTGAATTTTGAATTAGACATAAGCCGTGTTATACGAGGCGAACGAAGCGTAGTGGAGTGAGAGTGTAGCGTCCCCCGACGACTGAAAGGAGGAGAGCGCAGCGTGGTCGAAGAAGTAAAAATGAAGTTTTGGGTGATGGGAAAATTTTTCGTAAAGCCGAAAGGCTTTTAAACTATAAAGTAATAACAAAATTATGACAGACAAACAAGGATGTGAATACAGAAAAATTTGTGTTGGTTATAGTGCAAAATATAGACGAAGTCCAATAATCGCAGAAGGATTTAGGACAACTTGCGACGATACATTAAAAAAAGATTTTGTTAATGGACTTTGTCCAATGCACGATATCTATTCAGGATTATTTGACATGATTTCAAAACATTTACAAGCAACTAATGAATCTTTAGAAGGAACGATAAAGAAACTTGGAGAAAGAGAATAATCTTGAATCCTATTTAGAAAAATTTTGGTGGGGAAAACTTCATTTTTATTGCTGATAACATCGGGATTAAGGAAAGTTTTTTCTGCAAGAAAAAATGCCGAAGCGAAGCGTAGGCACAGTATGACGCAGGACTTTCCCGATACATTTATATTAATAGAAAAATTGAGAGTATTATTATGAGAATAAGAAACGGAAAGCCAACCGATAAGAAGGAATATTTGAAAACTCAAAAAGAAGCTTTTCCTACTATTGATGCTAAAAGAGATTCTAAATTCTTTGACGAAAAAATCCAGAAAAAAGAAATTTTTGTTTTGGAAGAAAAAGGCGAATATGCTGGACATATTTGTTTTGGGAAGCATTTACTAAATCCGCCTTTTGCTGGTTTTGTCTTTATCGAAGAATTAGCAGTTAAACAAAAATTTCGTGGAAAAGGATTTGGAACAGCATTAATGGAAAAGCTTGTCGAGTTTTGCAAAAGTAAAAAAATTCTTGCGATACATTTGGGAACTGGTGATGAAACAGGGAACAAAGCAATAAAATATTATGAAAAGCAGGGATTTAAGAAAGTAGGTTGGCTTAAAGACATTGATCCAAATTCTGAATATGATCATCCTCAATTTTTCTATGCTATAATGGTTTCCCTCCATTCAAATAAAAGTTTCACCAAGTATTCAGAGCTTTCAAACTTAACTTAAATTATATGCGAGCTTGCGAGCCTTTTTTCAATCTCAACCACAATAAACCTGCTCTGTGATTCTTGATTCTTCACCACATGTTGCGAACCTCAAACGGTTTTCAATTGTTTCCCATCTTGTCGGCGTTATCTGAATAAATGCGAGATTTCCGATGCTACTTACATCATATCTGTTGAAAGACTCGCTTCCTGTTGAAAAAGAATTGTTATTTTGAAAACCCACCCCCCCTATAAACAAAACCGCATTCCTGTCCTGATATTTGAAAACATTTCCAGTGTCAATTAAATAATTCATTAAAGGGATATTCGCAATTGTCCTGCTGGAATCTGTAGAACCTGCAATGTGATATCCTGCAATATTAAATTTCCCATTATTTCTCAAGGTCAAGTTCAAACTTCCTGAAGTACAATCATAAGAAAAATTCTGAACTCTCAGCGCAACACCGTCTGGGCACTCTATTTCTTCGTTGGGGATATAGGTTTTCATCCAATTATAAGCTATGACTCCCATTATAACCGCTATGCTTATCAACATAACATAACCTACCATAATGCTCACTCCCTTTTTAGTTGTTCGTCGCAACATATCTTTCTCCATTTATTTCCTTCAAAACAACATAGTAAAAATTTTCACCCATTCGCTTTTTGAATATATAATTACTATTTTTCCAATTTAAATAATAATCGTTTCCTACATTGTAGAAGTCCGGCGCCGTGATTTGCTGTTTTCCAGATGCGTTGTAAAAAAAAGCCGCCTCAAAACTTGAGTTTATAATCAAATAAGCTATCTCAACATTTTGCCCCGCGTAGTCCGAAAAGTTTTTCGTGAACGAGTTCCAAGGATAAACGCCGGTGTTCGCGCCGAGCTCAAGCACTTTTTCGCTTTCTTTATCAAGCTGTTTTGTAATATCTTCAACGCCTTCTGTTTCCTGTTTGTTTGAATAATTTCCTGAAATTAAAATTCCTGCAGCCAATCCAATAATAATCACTGCAATAAGAAGATAAAACTGCCCCTTTTTTCCAGAAACTTTTTCCATAAAAAAATTAATGAACTTATCTTTATTAAAGTTGGGGTTCCACAAACTTTATCTTCGCATAACTGAAACTACCGACGTAGTTCGCGCTTTCCAATTCCAAAACATCCTGTTCTAATTTTCCTTTTTTCTTAACCAATAATTTTAATCACGGAGTTGTTCTGACAATTCTGCTTTTTTCCAAACCATTGTCTAAAACTTTGCCTTCCCTGACATCTAAAATATCTTTACTTCTGCTTCCAATATAAATTAATATATTGTTGCCAGTTTCAAAGTCCTGAGGAGTATATGTTTTTTTGAAAATAGAATGTTTGAGCATTTTAATGTAGACTCAGAGGTTTGCTCTCAAAACACCAAAAAAGCTACCTTTATTTTTCCTCGGTTTTGCAACCCGCTAAGCACCTTAACATTTGTTTAGGGCTGCTCCGATCAAGGCCTGACCCAGTTAGCAAATGCAAGATCAAAACGGACAAAACGTCAACGTCCAAACAAAGACTTTTTTGACGCCTCGGTCACGCCCCTCCTCGCAGTCTGCCATAAAGCCCATTTGCAAGTAGCGGAGGGCTAACCCGCCAACCTAGTCTACAAAATTATATAGTTTATGGGTTTAAAAAATTTATGATTTTGGTTTTCAATCAAAAACCCTCACTCCGTTCAGAAGTATACTTTACAATTAATTCACTAAAATCAAGTTTTGAAATAGTTTATCCTCCTCTCAATAATATAATTTCAAAAGTTCAGGGTTTTCAAACTTAACAATTTATTAAAACCAATTTTCTCTTCCAAATATTTTCACATTATCTTTAGACCAATATGCGAGCCGAGTGATTTTCCTGTTAATGTCTGTTATAAGACCTGAGGAGCGTAGCGACGAAAGCGCAGCGGGGCAAAATCCGTAGGATTTTGAGTTCAGAATTCGGGAGTTATCTATATTAACTTTAAAGTGGTTAATAAGAAGAAAGATTTATAAAGTAATGGTTTATTCTTTCTTGTATGGGAATAGAAAAAGTTGTAAAAACTGCCATTGGAACTGTTGTAGGAGCAGGAGTTGTAGCAGGATTATATTTTAGCGTGATTAAACCATCTGTTGATGCATCTCATTATAATGCTGCTATGAGCAGAGCATTAATTCAGTATGCAGATGGAATGAATGGTGGACAAAGAGATGGCATAGTAACGACTGATGAAAAAGATGCTTTTGTTGTGGATTTACTTAAAGATAAAGGAGTTACTTGCACTCCTCAGACAATGCCAAAATATCTTAATGGAAAAGAAGTACCTATAACAACAGTTACAGAATGGCTTAACTATTACAAACCATCAGAATAAATCTTTCGTTCTATAATTTTTATTTTTCAACAATTTTGTTAAAATTTTGTTAGACAAAGTTACAAAGTAATTTTGTGAGAGTTTTCTTTATGATTTTAACGAAGATAACAACATTAAAATTTTCGGTTGCGAAGCATACCTGTAAGGCAAACCCATAATTGCAACTAACATCGGGAATAAGGAAAGTTTTGACCCCTCGAAAAAATTCTCCTCGTGAAACAGAGCTGAGAATTTTTTCAGAGCTGGGGCAAAATTTGGGGAAATCCCGAGCGGAGGGATTTCCTCTTTATCCTCTGTTATACGATGCGAGGACGAAGTCCGAGAGTGCAACGGCACGAGGACTTTTGTAAAAAATCCGAAGCGTTCAGGCACTATATTCTAAATCACATAAAAATATTTAAAGAGGTCTTCTATCCATTTTATTATGACACTAGTAGATGTAATCCAAAAACCTTCTGTAATCAAATTTGAAGATAAACATACTATGATAAACACTTTTTCTGGAGAAGATGAATTTGATGAAGAAGAAATTAGGTGCAAAATTCCTGAATTAGATTTGGGAGAAAAAGTTGTTTTGAACGCTTGGGGTTCTTGGGAAGTGCACCATTATGAGGATTATAGAAAAAGATTAGGAATTTATTCAGTTACTTCAAAAGAAGGTGAAGAAAATCCACATTATGTTCTAAAAGAAGAAAAAAGATTTTCTGAAGCTGGAATGGTGCACGATGTTTTATCTGGGGATTTTGCACAAGTTGCAGAAATTACAGAAGGTTTAAAGTATATAGCATTGGATAGATATGGAAAACCTCTTTCTTAAAATTCGCCTGAATGACGTATAATCTGCTGTTGCTTGACCTGAAGCGAAGCGAAAGGCACGAGTGGAGCAAAAAGCGTCCTCGTGAGTAAAAAATTATCGTGCTATTTTTGAGATTTTAGGGTTGGGCTTATTAACTTTAAAGTGGTAAATTACCGAAAGATTTATAAAAGAGTCTGCTATCAATAAATTATGACAAGACAAACTGATAATAAATGGTATAGTAATGGCTTGAAAGACGAAGAAGCCAAAAGTCTAAAAAAGAAATATGCAAAAATTGAAAATCCAACTTTTGGCTTAACAGATAGAGATTACTTAGCACTTCAGTTTGGATTGCAATATGAAGATTACGGAGCAACTTTTTGGAGTATAGCAGACCAAAAAGATATAAAAGAACTTTTCGCTAGAACCAAAACATATGAAACATCACAACTTGAAGGAAAAGTTGTAGAAGCATTTTGTGATGGAAATATATTAAGAGGTTTGAGTATTAACGAAAACTTAATTTAATTCTAAGCCCAACCCGAAGAAAAATTTGGGCGAAGCCTTTTACCCTTTGTTATATGAAGTGCGAAGCATTTCATTTCTGTTTTTGTTGGTCGGATAAAAGAAGTTTTTCTATTAATTTTCACGATAATTTTTCAGTATCTGGGTGGGAAGAAAGATAATTTTTTATTTC
>CAYQQA010000026.1:5378-8839 GCA_964419805.1 Candidatus Woesearchaeota archaeon | reverse complement strand
AGAAAAGCTGAAGCAGCTCTGGCGCGAAGGCAAAACCGCGAGCCAGATCGCCGAGAACTTCCACAAAAATTTAATCTAGAACTTTCAGAATTAAAAACTTTAGTCGAGTCATTTACAGCGCCTTCCAAACCTCCAGAAACCGCATTTCCAGAAAATCCAATAATGCCAGTTGAAACAACAGGCAACAACAATTTTTTCAATTTATTCATGAATTTTTTAGAAAAATAGAGTTTTTAAACATTTTCCATAAATAAGTAGAGTCTAAAAAACCTTCACTTCGCTCAAAAGCAATACATCGGTTAATTTAGTAAAATCAATTTTTGATAATCCTTAATTCATCAAATTTTAATCAATAGCTTCTCCCCGTGTTCAGTGTTCCCTCCAATAACTCTTGAGTTATATCGCAAGCAACGCGAGCCAATCTCTATTTTTCAAATCAAGCTTTTCCGAGCAAACTCAATCTATAAAAGTTTTAACCAAGTAAAATCAAGTTTTGATAATTGCTCTTTCAACTTATTTTATTCAAATAAAAGTTTCTCCCCATGTTCAGGACTTTCAAACTTAGCAATAAACAAATACGCGAACGCAGTGAACACAAATTCTAAAATATTCTCCTGCTGTTTTCATATTATATTTTATCAAATCAAGCGAGCTCCACAAGCGAATCAGAATTGTGAACCAAACACCTCTCCAAAAACATTTAAAAAACCCTTTTACTTTTTTACGTAAAAGAGGTACGGAAACAAATTTTATTCCAGCTCGGAAAAAACCGCTCAGAGAATAAAAACCGTAATTTTAATATGTTATTAGAAGTTGAGTCAAAAATTAAATTAGAAGATTCTCAAGTAAAACAAATAAGAAAAAAAATTAAGGGAATAGCCAGATTCTCAAAAAAAGGAAAAAAAGTTGACGACTATTTTGCAATTCAAAGATGGGGATATCCAAAAAAAGCATTCAGAACACGAACAACCAAGGACCACATTGAAATTAATTTTAAAAAACATTTAAAAAAATATTGGACAAAAAACGTAGTTGTAAAACAAGAATTCGAATTCCAGATTCCCAAAGGAAACTTTGATGACATGATTGAACTTTTCAAAGACATGGGATTCAAAGAATGGGTGCAAAAAGTAAAATGGAACGAAACTTACAAGTGGAAAAAAGACAAAAAAGTCTCTATAGAACTTAACAGAGTAAAATACCTCGGCTACTTCATCGAAATAGAATATCTCGCAACACCTTCTGAAATGGAAAAAGCAATAAGAAAAATAGAACAGGTAATCAAAGAATTAGGAATCAGCAAAAACCAAGTGGACAACACAGGCTACACAAAAATGCTTTGGTATAAAGGAACTAAAAACATGAGAAAATTCGTGGCAAAAAATTAAAATGAAATTCGTGGCAAAAAAAGGAAACAAATACTGGCCATCGAAAGAAATGAAAAAAATCGCTTTCATTAATTCTAAAAAGATTTACAAAGATGCTGAAAAAAATCCAGTAAAATTCTGGGAAAAGTTGGCAGAAGAAGGAATTAACTGGGAGAAAAAATGGGACAAAGCATATGTTCAAAAACTTCCTTACTTCGAATGGTTCAAAGGAGGAAAATTAAATTTTTCAGTTAACGCAATTGATAGGCATTTAACAGATCCAAACAAAACAGCTTTGATATGGGTTCCTGAACCAACTAAGGAAAAACCGATAAAAATAAGTTACGGTGAACTCTATGGCAAAGTCAACAAATTCGCAAATGCGTTAAAAAATTTAGGAGTGAAAAAAGGAGATGCTGTTTCAATTTACCTGCCATTAGTCCCTGAAGCCCTCGTCGCCATGCTTGCATGCACAAGAATCGGAGCAATTCACTCAGTCGTCTTCAGTGCATTCGCTCCAGACGCATTAAAAACACGGATTCAAGACTGCGAAGCAAAAGTGTTAATCACATCTGACGGATATTACCGACGGGGAAAGCCCAACAATTTATTAAACAAAGCAAAAAAAGCAATTAAAGGAACAAGAATAAAAAAAGTCATTGTTGTCCCAAGATTAAAGAAAAAATCCTACTCTGGAAAATTCATCGACTTCTATGACTTAATGAAAACAGCTGACAGATACTGCAAACCAGAACAAATGAATTCTGAAGCCCCAATGTTCATCCTTTACACATCTGGAACAACCGGCAAACCAAAAGGAGTAATACATGACACCGGCGGTTACGCTGTCCAAACTTACTGGACAACAAAATGGGTTTTTGACCTGCACAAAGAAGACACAATGTGGTGCACTGCAGACATAGGATGGATAACCGGTCACACTTACGCTTTCTACGGTCCGCTGCTCAACGGTGCGACAACTTTAATCTATGAAGGCACTCCTGATTTTCCAAACCTCGGAAGATGGTGGAGAATAATCGAAGACCACAAAGCAAACATTTTCTATACCGCACCGACTGCAATAAGAATGTTCATAAAATTAGGCGACAAGTGGGTAAAAAAATACAAAATGAATTCACTAAAAATTCTAGGAACTGTCGGCGAACCAATTGATGAAAAAGCTTATCGATGGTATTTTTCAAAGATTGGAAAAAACAGATGTCCGATAATTGATACATGGTGGCAAACAGAAACCGGCGGAACTTTAATCAACGTTTTGCCCGGAGTCGGCCCTTTCGGCCCAACAGTCGCGGGCAGAAGTTTTCCGGGAACCAAGCACGGAATCTTTGACAAAAAAGGGGAAAAAACAAAAAAAGGATTTTTAGCACAACTAAGCCCTTTCGCCCCGGGAATGCTCCACGGAGTCTGGAAAAATCACAAAAAATACGTTGACACTTATTGGAAATCATTCAAAAACAAATATGATACCAGCGACGGCGCAATCCAAATCGGAAACTTAATAAAGATCACTGGAAGAACCGACGACGTCATGAAAGTCTCAGGTCACAGACTCTCAACGGCAGAATTAGAAAACGCAATCAACAAACACACAAAAGTAAATGAATCAGCAGTTGTTCCGATTCCAGACAAAATCAAAGGACAAGTCCCTGTAGCCTTCGTCGTCTTGAAAAGAGGAAAACCTGGAGAAAAACTCGACAAAAAAATCAAATCCCACGTCGACAACACTCTAGGCCCGACAGCCCGCCCGTCAAAAGTCTACTTTGTCCGAGACCTCCCAAAAACCAGAAGCGGAAAAATCATGAGAAGAATTCTAAAAAATCTTTTAGCCGGCGAAGCTCCTGCAGGATTAATGACTTTAGTAAATCCCGGTTGCGTTCCCAAAATCAAAAGTTTGGTTGAAGGTGATGTTGTGAAAGTTAAGAAATGAATTAATCTCCACAACCTTTCTTTCTAAAGACCTAACTCCCTCCTCGTAGAAACTGTCTACAGGCGATTTCGACCGTACTTTTATTTCATCAGGAGTTATATACGTGCCATCTTTCTCTTGATAAAGAATGTATTTGATTCCTCCTT
>CAYQQA010000026.1:0-5368 GCA_964419805.1 Candidatus Woesearchaeota archaeon | reverse complement strand
TTGTAATTATATAATCTTTCATACCATCTTTGTTTATATCTTCTTGGAAAATGTTTATTGGCTGAGCTTCATCAATAGAATTTTTATAACCTTTTTCATTTTTTCTCCTTGTTTTGTTTAATTTATTTGATCCCGCAAAGCGGGATTTTGAATCTATTCTGGCAAAACCAATTGCCTATTCCTAATTTAATTAAACACCCCCACAATCTTTTGTTTTAATTTTCCAATAGTTGAGAAAGGATTGATCATTCCAGCGATTTTGTAAAAAGTTGGGGCTAAATTAATTCTACCTGTTACTTCAACAAATTCTTTGAGATAACCAGGATTCACTCTTCCTTCTTTAACCTCTAAAGCAATTTCTTTTCCTTTTGTAAAAACATCTTTAATAGAAGGTTCAATTCCTGTTGAATATTGAAGCTTTCTTATCCCATCACTCATTCCTGGATAAAAAGGAGAATATTTCATATTGTTTCCAACCCCTTCTTTATATCCAAAAAATACATCATCATATGCCTTTTTTACCAAATCTCTTTGTTGTTTAGTCTTTGAATTAAACTTTAAATTTGAATTGGAAAGTATCCTAAATAAATATAAATTAGAAAATTCTCCTTCAAGATCTTTAACATATTCATCTTGAACTATTTCTCTTCTAGTTTTCTTATCAATCTTTTTTCTAAAATAGCTTCTTTGATTATTCCATGATCCTTTTCTATTTTTATCCACACAATCTTTTAATGAAGATCTAAATGCATTTTCAATTTTATCTTGAGTTGGTTCAAATCCTTTCTCTTCTAATTTAGACACTTTATCCATGTTTCTTTCAGATATTGCTGAACTATACTCAGCCCCAAGAAGATTCCTGTCTACAGGAATTCCTGCAGATTCATAAGCACTAATCGCTTTTTCTCTACCATGTACTTTTAGATAATTATCTCCAAGAATTTCATAACAGGCATTTCTTGTTGAATCATCCATAAGAGATCCTCTAGATAAAACCCCATTAAGGTAAGTTATCTTTTGTTCAGGCTTCCCTAATACTCTTAACTTTTTTTGTATGTCAATTTTTTTCATTTTGTTTGTATTTTGTTATTTTTTATTACTATATCATAGTTACACAGATATATTAAAGTTTTTACCTAAAAATTGTTCAAAACGCAATATTTAAATATATTCTTGCACTATCTTTGTGTGATGGAAAAAGCAGTAAAATTAGACCTAAAAGACAAAAAAATACTTTATGAACTTGATAAAAACGCCAGAGCATCAATTTCAGATATTGGAAGGGCAGTAAGGCTCAATAAAAACACAGTTAATTATAAAATAAAAAGACTTGAAGAACAAAAAGTTATTCTAAGCTATTATACGGTTATTGATAATTCAAAATTAGGATATCTTACTTCATTTAGATGCTACTCAAAATTCTTCAACACCCCCCAGAACAAGAAAAAGAGCTAATCGACTGGCTCGTAAAAGACCCCAGAATAAGCGTCGTATCAAGAATAGAAACAGTCTACGATTTCGGATTCATGATTTGGGTAAAAGACGCATACGAGTTCGAAAAATTCTGGTTCGAATTCAAAGAAAAATTCCGCCCATATTTCTGGAGCGAAAAAATCGACATGTTCACAACAGTTTACAACTTCAAAAGAAAATATTTAATAAATTCAAAAGAACAAACGGATTACGATTTTGTAGGCTCAAACAAAACCATCGACCACGACGAACTCGACTTAAAAATTCTAAGAATACTAAGTAAAAACGCAAGAACTCCTCTAATCGAAATCGCTGAAAAATTAAAAACCCCTGAAAGAACAATCGCATTCAGAATCAAACGCCTAGAAAAAAACAAGATCATCCAAAGCTATAAAGTAAATTTAAATTACGAAAAACTCGGCTACGAATACCATAAAATAAACATCCATTTAAACAAAGTTCCAAAAAGAACAGAACTTTTAAATTTTGCAAGCAATCACCCAAACATAATTTACTACGATATAACCAACAACGACTATGACTACGAAATCGACGTTGAAGTAAAAGGTAAAACCGGACTGCTCGAAATTTTAACAGAACTAAAAAAAGCGTTCCAAATCAGGGACATCGAAATCCTAACATTCAAAAAATATTATAAACTTGAATTAATTCCTGAAAAATAATTTGTCCTTCCATCAATCCAACAAATCCTCAATAACTCCATCACTATCCCAAAAAACCCTCGGAACTTTCCTATCAATATTAGGAATTTCATTAACCTTCGAAACTATCTTTTCAACAAGTTTTGAATCAACTTCTATTTTACCAGCATCTTTTTTCAAATACTCAAATTCCCAAGAAGGCTCAATAACATAATGCTCCCTACCAAAAAAATTTGTAAAGCCCAAAACAACATTTCCAGACTCAACAATCAAAATCGTCCGTTTTTGAAAACCCTCAAACCCTTGCTCTTTAAAATAAACTTCATACTTCATTTAATTCAATAAACAAATTCTTTTAAAAAAATATCGCAATTTTAAGGAAACTTATAAATTTTAATTTTTCCTCATCCAAATAAAATAATCTCAAAAATTTCATTTTTCAAAATCCAAAAATCCAAAATTGTAAGCAAGCTCAACGCATACTTTCTCAAAACCAGACTTTATCTAGGTTTATTGAACCAAATCAGTTAAGTCCAAAAATAATTTGATCATCTTTATCAAATAAAATAATCACAACAAGTTCAAAGCTTTCTTTAATTAACAACTTATTATATAAAGCGAGCTCCACGAGCGAATATTTTAAGAATCGGGGACGTGGTGAATTTCAACGACCATGCAAGCAAAACAAATTTTCCATTTTTTCCACTAAAAAAATTTAAATAGCATCAAAATCTTAAAGTTCAATGCCTCCGTAGTTCAGAGGCCAAGAATGCCGCCCTCTCAATCAAAGGGAAAAATTTTCATATTCTGGATTTTGGCCCTGAGAGAAAAAGAGAGGTGACCTAAACTTGATGAAAGAATTGGTCTAGCATCTCAATGCAACCTCCTTTTGAAGAGAACGGCGGTGACCCGAGTTCGAATCTCGGCGGAGGCGTTTCTTAAATGCATTCGTTATTCAAACATTAAAAAGAATGCATTTATTGAGGTTGAAAAAATCACTTTAAACGAAAAGGGAAGCTTCTAAAAGAAACCGTAAGTGTCTTTTATAATCACCTTTCCCAAGGCTCTTTATAAGGTCGATTTAATTTTTCGTAAATTTCTTTCTCAGTTTTACCAGCAACATATTTCCCGTTTTTAAAAAGTCCATACTGATTTAAACAAAATCCTTTTTTCCTCGCAGCAACCCTAAGACCGATTGCAGAACCTTTTTCCAACGAGAAAGCCAACAATATCGCACCCCAACTTTCACGAGTTGTAAAGTACAACTCAACTTTCACCCCCTCTATTCTGAACGTCATTTTTTTCTCACCGCCTTGCAAAAATTTCCCCTTCCTCTCCAAAACACTTTTTATTTTTTCAAAATTTTTCGGAATCAAAAACAACATCAATGTCCTCAGGATTTTCATCTCCGCGACGTATACTTCCAGCTATTTTAATTTTTTTAGAAAAAGGCTCCAAAATTTTTTTAATTCTTTTAGATAAATTTATTATTTTATTTGTCATCCCAACCCCTTTAATTTCTCAAATACTCAATCTCATCTTGAGAAAGTTTCAGTTCTTTTTGAACTTTTGGGTTTTGCAAAATATTTTTCATAACCGGAAACTCGTTCAGCGCTCTTTTTACTCCAACGTGAACGAACTTCGCATACTTTTGCGCGATAGATTTTTTCTTCGCGGTTTTCTGATTATGAAGCCATATTTTCAAAATCCTCGACGGTTTCTTATAATTAGTAAATCCTGTTTTTACAGCGTCCGGATTTTTCGCACAAGAAATTCCATAACTCAAAAAAATATTTTCGTAAACCAAAAACCTCCAGTACTGCTGTTTGTAAATCCTTCCTTTGAAGATATCTGCTTTACTCAAAAAATTGTAAGCTCTCTCAAGTTCTTCGCCAGAGTACTCCTCAGGAATGTTTTCTTCGATCCATAAAAATATTTTATCCAAAGGAATATTCACTGAATCAAAAATTCTCAAAACTTCTTGCGTCGGTTTTCCTTTGAAAATCAATTTCAACGCATGGAATATATCAACCTCCTTGTTCCTATCATCAAAAACAATTTCTGCACCAACGTTCGAGGCAGTTTGCAAATCGTTTATCGCAGCCCTCAAATCCCCTCTTGATTTCAAAGAAATTTTTGTAATAATTTTGTCATCAATTTGTGAGCCCTCTTTTTTTGCAATTTCCAAAAGCCGTTCTTTTATTGAAATGCTATCAATCTCTTTTAACTGAACTACTTCCGACTTTCTTCGCAAAGCGCTAAATCTTTTGTCCCAAATATCGTTCGCGGTTATGAACAAAGGATAGGAAGAACCTTCAGCAAGAACTAACAATTCAGGAAGCCCACCCCAGTCCACTTTTGAAATCCCATCAACCTCATCAATCAAAATTATTTTATTTTGTTTAACGAGTGATTTTTGTTCCATCGCCGGCTTCAAAATTTCTCTCAATTTATTTTTATCTCTCAAATCAGATGCGTTCAACTCCAAAATTTCCGCGCCGGCTTCATTCGCCGCAACGTACGCCAAAGTTGTCTTACCAGTTCCCGGCGGACCATGCAAAATCAAACATTTTTTCCCCCGCCCTTTTTTAGAAAAACCATTCAAAAACATTCTCACTTTTTGCACAGCTATCTGATGCCCCTTCAGTTCTGAAAACTTTACAGGCCTATATTTTTCAGCCCAAGGAATTTGTAAGTTCATTTTATTAAAGTTAAATCCCCATTAATTATCTGAGGCCTCATGGCTTTTAATTCGTCCGTAAAAGAACAATTTGGAAGAGGATTCAACAAAAATACTTTTTTATTTAACTCCCAAGTTTTGTAAATTTCTAAGAATGTCGCTCCGCCAATATAATTTTCATGATTGTGTTTTTTTAAATTACAAACCAAAATCGCGTCATTTAATTTTATTTTTCTATTTTGCAATTTCAATTTTTTTGCTTTTCCACTCTGCATGTTTTTCTTTCCCTTCCTTTTTCATTTTTTCTTCCTTGAACGGATCTTTAAAACTATTGGGCAAAGTTATTTTATGCCCAATCTCTTCAGCTTTTTTATTATTTATTGGTTTTATTCTTTCATAAAAGTGTTTGCTTGCACACACGTAAATTTTCATCCCAAACCGCCAATTTTAATTAAATTTTGAATGCATAAAAACAACGGACTCGGAAGTTCTTTTGGAAAAAACCATTCCCAATTTTCGCATTTGTTTGGTTCCATTACTTTTGGTTCCTGCC
>CAYQQA010000025.1:7466-9021 GCA_964419805.1 Candidatus Woesearchaeota archaeon | reverse complement strand
AATGGAAAAAGAAAAAACACTTATATTAATAAAACCGGACGGTGTCAAAAGACATTTAATAGGTGAAGTCATAAAAAGAATTGAATTAAGAGGGCTAAAAATAATTGCACTCCAAATGGTCCAGCCCACAAAAAAACAAATGGACTCCCACTATCCAAAAGACAAATCTTACATTACAAATTTAGGAAACAACACAAAAAAAAGTTATGAAGAATTTGAACCCTCAACAACATTAAAAGAAGACTATGGAACAGAAAATCCCTACAAAATTGGATTAAAAGTCAGGGAATGGTTAATCGAATTCATGACCTCAGGCCCAATTGTGAAAATAGTTGTCGAAGGCCTGCATGCAATAAAAATGGTGAGAAAAATAATCGGCCACACTATTCCTGCATTTGCAGAGCCCGGAACAATAAGGGGGGAATTTTCAGTCGACTCACCGGATCTCGCAAACGCAAAAAAACGCGCTGTCAAAAATCTAATCCACGCATCAGGAAACAAAAAAGAAGCCAAATATGAAATTACCCTCTGGTTTTCTCCAGAAGACATTTGCGATTACAAAACCTATCATGATTTAATATAATTTACCAGCTAATACCCAATCTCCGAAAGTCTTTCCCAACATTTGTTTCTCATCCTTTGATAAACATAATCAATTTCAGAGACATTTAATTCCAAATCAAGAGCAATCTTTTCGAAAACAATGTCTTCGATATTTGAAACCCCTCTAGATGAAAAAATACTCCTGAGAACTGAAAAAGCCAAATCACAAGCCCCGTCAAGATACTCAAAAGAGTAAGTAAGGCATGAATTAATCTCTTCTGTCATCTTATCTCCATAATTTATCTGATCAACCGTTATAAACCCTTATTTTTCAACAACCTCTCAAATTCACTAAATGGAAAAATATTCTCTCTTTCTCTATGCGAAAAAAGATAATCTATATCCCTATTCCCACCCATATAAAATTTGGGCTTTAAAAAATCACCCTACAAACTAAAAGAATAAAGACTTTACTCAATATTTTCCCAATCTCTTCTCAAAGTCTCTACCTTCAAAAACTCTTCCTTTGTTCTAATTAATTTTAATTCCTTACCATCAACCATCCCCCACCCCTCCGTCAGTAACCCAAAAAACGCATTCGTTATCAGGAAGATCCGGACTATCAATGAGCTTCGCAACTCTGCTTCCCTGTTTTCCTCTTCTCAAATAAACCCTATATGTTGAAGCATGCCCAACAATATTCCCTCCGATGGCTGTCGTCGGATCCCCGAAAAGCTGTGCAGGATTTGCCATCACCTGATTAGTCACATAAACAGCAAGATTGTTCGTCTCAGCCAGTCTCATTAAATCATGCATATACCGATTCAATTTCTGCTGCCTATCTGCCAACTGGCCCCTTCCAGAAAACTCAGCCCTAAAATGCGCCGTCAAACTATCAACAATTAACAATTTAATCGGTTCACCCTCTCTTATCATTTCTGTAACTTTTTCCAAAAGCAAAATTTGATGATCTGAATTAAAAGCTCGTGCAACCAAAATATTTTTCAAAACC
>CAYQQA010000025.1:0-7456 GCA_964419805.1 Candidatus Woesearchaeota archaeon | reverse complement strand
CTTTTCAGAATTGGCACCAATCTTTTCCGCAATCTGTCTAATTCTCGCAGGTCTGAAAGTTCCTTCAGTATCAATAAAAACTGTTTTCCCGTTCGCCCCCCCTTTTTCAATAGGGAGCTGTGCACTCACAGAAAGAGTCAAACCCAGCTGAGTTTTACCGCTCCCGTAAGCCCCGAAAGCCTCTGTAATAGCCCGACTCTCAATCCCTTTTCCTCCAAGAAGATTATCAACTTCCTTACTTCCAGTGGTTATATGGGAAATATTTTCCCGCCTTTGCGCAAACTCAACACCATCTGTAAACCCAAGATTCAACATCTCCCTCGCGGCCTGTATAGCCTTCCTCGCAACAGCGCTCGAAACACCTGCAGCATCAGACAAAGAAGCAGAACTCATCACAGCCAAACTCATCATATCAAAAACACCTGCACTCTCAAGTTTCGCAGCAACAGCAGGACCAATCCCTGGCAAATCAGTCAATTCAGGTTCTTTGGATTTATCTTCTTTTTTTACAGCCATCTTAAAAATAACAAAATTACATTTATAAGGATTTATCTAAAAAAATATATATTAAATCCCAACAACCTTCCAGAAAAATAACATGACATCTGCAATAATAAAACCCACTAAAATCATTACCTCAAACCTTCCTCCAGTCTTGACAAATCCTTTAGAAACTTTCCTCCAAGGATAAAAAGGTTTTATTCCCTCTTTAGTAAAACTATCTGCAAACAAATGAAGCCCATAACCCAAAAAAAATCCAAAAACAAACTTAGGAAAAAACAAAGTCAAAAACAAACAAATCGTAAGCAAAAAACTAAAACTATGAATCATTCCTCTATGTTTTGTGAAAATTTGTAAAATCCTCGCTGTTTTTCTTCTTCCCACACTTGAATACCTCGAATCAATATCTGGAATGTAAGTCCCAATCAAAACAGCCAAAACAAAAATCCATTTATACTCAACCAATTCTATAAAAATTAAAATAAACAATATGCTAATTGCCAAATGAGTTTTCTGCAGCATGTTTGAACTAAAAAATTAAAGTATAATAACTTTACTCAGTAAAACCAATTTCTAAAAACAAAACCCCCAAACAAACCCCCGCAGAGCCCCATAAAAAAATCTAGCATTGTGTCAGCCAAACTTGGTTGAGTATTAAATTCAAAAACAACCTTAAGAAAAAATTCATAAAACTCCCACAAAACCGCGGCAAAACTCACTAAAGAAACAACAATCAAAACAAAAACAAATCTTTCATTTATAAAAATCATTTTCTTTTCCTGAAAATATTTCAAAAACAAAACCGCAGTAAAAGAAATCGCAAGCCCTCCAACAAAATGCATTGGAATATCCATCCAAGTAAAAACATTAAAAGCATCAAAAACAATTCCCAAAAACAAACTAATTAAAAAAACAACTGCCGGAAAAATAAAAAAAGATAAAATTTTAAGCGGTTTCATTTAATCTTTCTTCTCCAAAGCACCAATCATTTCATCAATATTAAATTCATGAACATCTTCAACAATAAACTCTGCATTATTAAAAAACTTATTCATTCTTACATTCCCTGTAAAAATCATCTCTTTTCCTAAAAGCTCATTTCTCTGCGCAAGGAGAAGTTCAGAATTTTCCAAATCAGTGAATCCCAGTTTTGGCAAAGCATCATGAAAAACCACCGCCCTTATACTTTCAGTACCATCGTCAAGAACAATATTTATCAAAGCCTTTTTTTCGGCGGCAACTTTCCCATGCTCATTGCAAACAAAGCCTTCTGTTCCTGAAACAACTTTTTTACTGCACTCAGAACAAACATGAAAAAACCTCGGCTCAAAATTCTGCACAACAAAAGCCCGAGTTTTAACGCTATCAGAAATTCTAAAATCAAGAATATTTTTTTCCTTAACAACCCTCTCTGTCTTAACATTTTCAAAAATCATATCACTCTTTTTCATCTCGGAAAAACTTCCCAAATGAATTTCATTATCTCTTATGGAACCATTCGCAATTTCAATTGAATCTCCCTCACCAACAGAACCATTTTCAATCAGCGCTATGTGATTGGTGTCCCACAAAACAACTTTAATATTAGAAGTATCATCAGCAATAATTAAATTGCAAACCTTGCCTTCATCCCCTTTCCGCGTTGTAAAAGTCCGCACAGAAAAAAGCCGAATAATTTTCCCGATAACATTAATCTTCTTCATCCCTGGCAAAAGCTCCTCTATCTTCAGCTGTTCATTATCAAAATTAATCCCAAGTTCAACCGCAACAACCTGTGCAGCCCCTTCCTTGCTTATCAACCCCGAAAGCCTCGCCCGCTTCGCTTCAACCCTTCTCTCAATCTCATCAACCCCTTCTCCAGAAATTCGGGAAATCTTCTCCACCATCCTTTGATAATTCTCATCAACCATAAGTAAGAAAAATTAACCTCTCTTTATAAGTATTATTGTATAATTTAACAAAAATCTTCAATTTCCAAAAACCTTCGCTTCATTCAGAAATAATATTTTCAGTTAAGTCAGTAAAATCAAGTTTCGATAATTTAGTTATTTCAATTTCTTTCATTCAAGTAAAAGTTTAGTCCTGTGTTCAGGGCTTTTAAACTTAACAACTTATCCAAATCGCAAACGAAACCATTTTGTTTTTAAAAATCAAATTTTTCCGAGCAAGCTCGACACATACATCACAATTAATCTAATAAAATCAATTCAATCATCATGATATCTCTAAGTTTTTTGCATTATCTCTAAATTAATATGCGAGCGACTTCGGAGGGAGCCAATTTTTTTATTTTCCAAATTTTCATCATCCCATCCAAACAAAATAATCTCAAAAAGTTCAGGGCTTTCAAACTTATCAATTTACTAAATCACGAACTTGGGAGCCAATTTTTTTCCTTAACGTTTTCCCAAAAAGTTTTCACATTATCACTAAATCAATATGCGAACTTGGGAGCCAATTCTTCCAAGTCATATCACCCATTCTTTTATCTCCCTCTTTCGTCCCTTTTCCACCAAAAGGCTTTTCTTTCAATCATCCAATAACTGCATTATTTCTTACCAAAATTATAACTGCAAAAACAATAAAAACTAAAACCAAAACAGCCAGCGTCCACCAAAACCATTTCATAGATTTATTCTTATCCTTCGAATAAACAACAAAATAATAAATCAAACTTCCAATCAATCCTGTTAAAACAATTACCAAAACCCAAACAATTTTATCAGAACTATTTTTAAATTTCCTCGTCGCAGAATCAATCAATGTGATGAGCCAAAAAACAAAACCTAAAATTCCAATTAGAAATAACGGCAAAAAAAACAAAATCCCAAAAACCATAAGAAACAAAAGAAAATCAACTTTAAAAACTTTTCAATAACCCACACCACTCTTTCTTTCAAGAACTTCTATTCTTTGCTCAAGCCTATAAACCAAATTATTAAGTTCTTCAATCTTGGAAGTCATATCTGAAATCCGTTTCGCAAGTTTTCTCTTCTTTTCATCTTCATAAGACCCGGTCTCACTAGAAACAGAGCCCAAATTACTTTGATTCTGTTTGCCAACACCGCTGAGAAAACTCAAAAATCCTCCAGATTCCTGTGAAGTGGAACCAGAACTAAAGTCAGAATTCCCAGAACCCAAATCCTCTTTCAACTGCTCAGTCTTTTCCTGCTGTTTTCGAAAATGCTCAGAAAGATCAATGACCTTATCTTTTTTCTTAAAAAACCTCATAAAAAAATAAACCAAAACAACTATTTAAGATTTTAGCTATTTTAAATTGCCACTTTAAAATAATTTTAATCTTTGAGTTTCAACCATCTTTGAAATTTTCTGTTCAAATGAATTTGAATTTTAAAGAGCATTTAAATAGAGGGTTTATTTTGCTAATTCATGATTAAACAAAAAACCGGAAGTGCCATTGTTGTCGCTGTCGTGATTGTGGCGGCGATTGCCGTGATTGGTGCGGGAATTTTTTTGTATCCCTACGAACCAGAGAAGCCTCCAGTTGTTGATGACAATTTAGCAACGCCTGAAGGAATGCAAAAAGTGGTTGATGCCAACAATGAATTTGCTTTTGATTTATATTCTAGACTTGGCGAAGGAAATGTTTTTTATTCTCCTTATAGTATTTCTTCAGCTTTAGCCATGACTTATGAGGGAGCGAAGGGGCAGACTGCCGATGAGATTAAATCTGTTTTTCATTTTCCTGATACGAATCTTTTGAGACAGAATTTTGCAGGAATTTATAATTCAATTAATTCTAGGAGTGGCCACTATGAATTGAGAACTGGAAATGCTTTGTGGCTGCAAAAGGATTATCCTTTTCTTGAAGAATTTGTGGGCAATGTTGAAAATTATTATGGTGGAAAGGCGGCAGGACTTGATTTTGTTGACGAGACAGAAAAGTCAAGACAAACAATAAATAGTTTTATCGAAGAGCAAACTAATAATAAGATTCAGGATTTGATTCCTGAGGGTACGCTTGGGCCTATGACGAGAATGGTTTTGACGAACGCAATTTATTTTAAAGGCAAGTGGGAATGGGAATTTGATAAATCCAATACGAAAGACATGGATTTTAAAATAACTTCCGATAATGTTGTCAAGACTCCGATGATGTTTATGGAACCGGATGAAGCGCGTTTTGGTTATGCTGATTTGGACGATTTGCAGATTTTAGAAATGCCTTACAAAGGAGAGGATTTATCTATAGTTGTTGTTTTGCCCAAGGAATCCTTGGACGATTTGGGTGATGTTACGATTGAGGATTTAGACTCGTGGAAATCTGAAATGAAACCAACTTTGTTGGACGAAATTTATTTTCCCAAGTTTGAGTTTGACACTAAATATTTTATGGCCGATGTTTTGAGCGATTTGGGAATGCCGACTGCTTTTGCATCTGACGGGAGCGCTGATTTTTCAGGCATGACTCTTGAAGAAGATTTGTATATTAACTCAGTGATTCATCAAGCATATGTTAAAGTTGATGAAGAAGGAACTGAGGCCGCGGCAGCGACTGCAGTTGCAATGGGTGCTACGAGTGCGATGCCAATAGAGAAAAAAATTTTCAGAGCAGATCATCCTTTTCTTTTCTTTATTCAGCAAAGAGAAACAGGCAATATTTTATTCATGGGGAGGGTTGTTGATCCCGCTGTTTAAAAAAGATTATAAATGATTTATTCTATTGTATTTGATGGAAGAGGTGTTTTTGTTTGTTTTAGGCGGTTTGTGGCTTTTGTTTGCATCGGCGCAAGATTTAAAAAAAAGAGAAGTTGCGGATTGGATCAGTTTTAGCCTTATAATTTTTGCTCTGGGTTTTAGATTTTTTTTCAGTCTTTTTTCAGAACAGTGGTTGTTTTTTCTGTATGGTTTAATCGGCTTGGGAATTTTTGTGGTTTTGGGAAACATACTTTATAACGCAAGGGTTTTTGCAGGAGGGGATGCGAAAATCATGATGGCAATGGGAGCAGTTTTGGGTGTTGGAGAATTCATGACTTTTGTCAAAATTTACGCTTTGTTTTTTGTAATGTTTTTTTTAGTCGGAGCTTTTTACGGGCTCATTTATTCTTTTTTTCTATCTATAAAAAATTATAAAACTTTTTCTTCCGAGTTTTCAAAACTATTAAAGAAAAATAAAAAACTTTTTTTCAAATTCTTTTATATTTCTTTAGTTTTAGCAGTGGCTGGTTTTTTTGAATCTTTGTTTTTTATTTTCGCTGGTTTTATTTTTGCATATTTTTTCTTTTTTATTTTCGCAAAGAGTGTTGAAGAATCTTCGATGGTGAAAGAGATAAAAACGAGTGAGCTGACAGAGGGCGATTGGCTTTACAAAAGTTTGAAGGTTAAGGGAGAAACCATAAGATCTAAATGGGAGGGGTTGAATTCTGAAGAAATAAAATTGATAAGAAAAAAATATAAGAAAATTAAGATAAAACAAGGGATTGCCTTTGTGCCAGTTTTTTTGATCGCTTATTTTTTAGTATTTTTAATTCAAAATTTTTGGATTGAAATGTGGAATTTGTTTTTGTGAATAAGTTTTTAAACCAGAATATTCCGGCATTAAAGAGTAAATTTCAAGGAATTCTCCTCGGCAAAATCATATCTTTTTCAGTTATTGGTTTTTGTTCTTTGAGTTTTTTTAATTCTTCAACAGGCTCTGTTCTTTCAGAAACTTTTGTTTTAGAAAACTGGTCTTGAAGTAATTTCAAGTCAGATTCATCTGCTTTTTGTCTTTGAGAATGTATGTTTTCATCATTATAAACAGGGATTATGTTTATTATTTTGTGGCCGAACATTTCTGATTCGACAATATCTGTTTTTTTTGGCTTCAAAATTTCTGATATTTTTTTTGCGAGTTCCTGAGCAAGTTCTTGTGATTCTTTGGGAGTTTCAGAGGAATGTGTTTTGGGAATTACAATTGCGTGCCCTTTAGAAACTGGATTTATCTCAAACACCGCGACAGATTTTTCGTCTTCTGTAATTTTGTAAGAAGGAATTTCGTTTAGTATAATTGAACAAAAAATGCATTTTTGATTTTCCTGCTTCATAAGTCCGTTTTGTTTCAAGAAAGTTTCTAATTGTTCGTCAGACATTGATTCAATTTCTTTTTTTGCTTCCTCTTTTTTGTCGTCTGGAAAAGTTGATTCAATTTGTTTTATTAATTGTTCTTTTATTGATTTAACTTGTTCTTTTGGTAACATTGGAACATATAAGAAAAAAGGTTTAATATAATTTTTGTTTTTGGAATTAAAGAAAGGCTAAGCGATTTTCCTCATATCAATAACTTGAACAGAATTTACATCTTCTATTTTTTTTAGCTGTTCTTCTAAATCGTCTAAAGATTTTTCTTCGGGCCATTCAAAAAAAGCGATTACCGCTTTAAGTCCAAATGCTATTGGCTGAATTTCATATTCCCGATTTTTTCCACCTCTCCCTTCAACCAACACTTTTGCGCTTTCTGAAACTTTTTCTACATCAACTTCCGGAGATGACGGCATTAATTTTATTTTTATTCCAGTTATTCCCATTTTAATCTTATTAATCTATTATTTGATTAGTTTATAAATTTGTTGATTGTTATAATTGCCCAATAAAAATATTTTAATAAATTTTCCAAACAATAAATTCTATATTAAATTTTAAAATGCCCAGGACAGGATTCGAACCTGCGACATCTTCCTTAGGAGGGAAGCACTCTATCCAGCTGAGCTACCTGGGCATTAAAAACCTCCTGCGGGTTTTTAGATTCCAGCATCCACAAAGTCTTTTCTTTGCTCGGCCATTGTGAAGTCGATATCATTCAACTTTACTCGCTCCCCAATAACCTCATGCCTCCTGCACAGACTTTGGAAAAACCTCAGTTTAACAACCAGGAACTTCTTCTCGTTTAAACCAATTCATCGAATCCTGCTCATGCGGAGTAAAGGATTCGAACCTTCGCAGGCACTAAGCCACG
>CAYQQA010000024.1:0-9108 GCA_964419805.1 Candidatus Woesearchaeota archaeon | reverse complement strand
AAAAAAATAAAAAAACAAAAACTTTAGAAAAGGAAAACCCGATGAGGAAAATAAAAATTGAAAAGATAGTTGTCGGTGTCGGAGGAATTGTAGAAGAGCTGGAAAAAGGAAAAAAGTTGATCGAAATTCTTACTAAAAGAAAAGCTGCGAAAATGACGTCGAAAAAGAGAATTCCAACTTGGAGTGTGAGGCCAAAACTTGCAGTTGGTGCGATTGTGACTATGAGAAAAAATCTTCATGAATTATTGAAGAGATTTTTAGCGTCTGTGGATAACAAACTCAAGAAGAAACAAATTGATAAAAATAATTTTTCATTTGGAATAAAAGAATACATTGAAATTCCCGGAATAGAATACCAGAGAGATATTGGAATACGGGGGCTTGATGTAACAGTTGTTTTCACAAGAGCTGGAAAAAGAGTTCAACTTAAAAAAATCAAAAAAGGAAAAATTCCAGAAAGACATAAAATTGGGAAAGAAGAAATCATTAAATTCATGGAGGAAAACTTTAAAACGGAGTTTAGTTAAAATGACAGCAAGTGATTGGAAAAAAATACTTAAGCAATTAAAAAATAAACCTGCGATAAAGCAGAAATTTTTGAAACACTGCAAGCCCAAAGAGAGAAAAATAGGGATTGCTGTAAGGAAATGTGAAAGATGCGGAAGGTTTGGAGCACACATAAAATCTTATGGGTTGAATTTGTGCAGACATTGTTTCAGAGAAATCGCTGAAGATATTGGGTTTAAAAAATACAGTTAAAATGGGACAAGATATTGTTGCAGATGCACTGAATATGATGCAGAATGCTAAGAAAGCCAGAAAGGAAGTAGTTATTGTAAAAAGAATTTCAAATTTGTTTATAGAAATATTGAAAATAATGAAGCAAAAAGGAGCTGTTAAAAAGTATAAAATAAACTCTCAGGAAAAAAGTGTCGAAGTTCATCTTGGAGATTTTTACGAGTGCCTGGCAATAAAACCTAGGTTTACCGTGAACAAAGACCAGGTAGAAAGATACCGGAGAAGGTATTTGCCGTCGAGAAAAATGGGAACAGTGATTATTTCCAGCAACAAAGGACTTATCACACATGAAGAATCACAAGAAGAAAAAATTGGAGGATGCTTAGTTGCATATTTTTACTGATGAAAAAAGAAATTTTTGAAAAAATAAAAATACCTGAAGGTGTTGAAGCAGAAGTTAAAGGAAATTTAATTTTAATAAAAGGAAAGGAAGGAGAAATTGAAAGGGAATTTAATTTAAAAAATGTTGATTTAAAAAAAGAAAAAAATGAGATAATTATTGGGCACAAAAAGTCGACAAAAAAAGAGAAAAAGATTATCAAATCTATTGCAGCCCATATAAAAAACATGATTAAGGGAGTTCAGGAAAAGTTTGAATACAAATTGAAGATATGTTACAGCCATTTTCCGTTTACAGTTGAAATAAAAAATAATAAAGCAGTTATAAAAAATTTTCTTGGAGAGAAACATCCTAGAGAAACCACAATTCCTTCAAACGCTGAAGTTGAATCTGATAAAGAATTTATTACTGTTAAATCAACAGACATAGAAAAAGCAGGACAGGTTGCTGCAAATTTTGAACGACTTACAACGGTTAAAGGGAGAGATCGCAGAATTTTTCAGGATGGAATTTTCATGACACATAAAGCAGGGAGAGAAATATGAGCACAAAATTTTTAAGAAGAACTTGGAAGAGATATTCAAAACTTGGACGAAAAAGAAAAAAGAAACAAACGTGGAGAAAACCTAGAGGGAGAGATAATAAAATGAGAGAAAAAAGAAGAGGTTATGCCTCAATTGTTAAAATCGGTTTTAAAAACAAAAAGGAAAAATCCTTGGGCAAAATTGTAAGAGTTAATAGGTTAGAAGATCTGAAAGGATTGAAAAGAGGACAAAAAATTTTACTTGGAAAAATGGGAAAGAAGAAAAAAATTGAAATCCTTAAACAAGGAGAAAAACAAAATCTTGTTTTTGAAAAAATTAATGCTAAAAAGTTTCTAAAATCACATGAAAAAAACAAAGAAAAGGAAAATAAAAAATGAATCTAAAAAAGAAAAAAGAACTAGCAGCGGAAACTCTTGGCGTTGGTAAAAAAAGAATTGTTCTAGTTGGGCCAAGGCTTGAAGAGATAAAAGAAATTTTGACGAAACAACAAATAAGGGACCTGCATAAAGACGGCGCAATACTCATTAAAGAAATTAAAGGAAGAAAAAAGAAACCTAGGAAAAAAAGAAAAGGTCCTGGAAAAATAAAGAAAAAAGTCAAAAATAAGAAACAGGAGTATGTAAAAATTACTCGAAAGTTGAGGAAGTACATTTCGGAATTAAAAAAACAGGAAAAAATTTCGGGAGAAGAATATAAAGATGCGAGGAAAAAAATAAGAAACAGGGAATATAGAAGCAAATCACATTTAAAAGAAAGGATGAATGTAAAATGAATAAAAAGGAAATAATCAGAGAGCTGGAAGAAAAATTTTTGGAAGTAAAAAAAGGAATTGGATTTAAAGCAAGTCTTGAAGAGATTGACAGAATTTTCACAATCAAAGATTATGTTTTGAAAAATGGATTCGTCAGCGACGATTTTGCATCCCAAATTTTGTTTAGAATTTCTGAATTTTATTCGAGATGGACTGATTACCTTCATAGCCTTTTAATGCCTCATCCTCAGAATTTTATAAATATGGGGGAGGCAAAGGTTTTAAACAAAGAGGAAAAAGCGAAAGCATTTGATCTTATAAAAAAAGCAATGAAATTCGGGAGTAAAAACGCGCTTGTGAGCATAACAAAAAACAAAAACGAGCAAAGAGAAATGATTGAAAGTTCTATAGAATTGTGGGAAAAGGATTTTAAACCAGAAATTGAAAAGATAATTAAAAAAATAAATGAAGAATGGAGCAAAGATGAAAACAATTAAGCGAAGGCGAAAAGAAAACAAAACAGATTATTTGAAAAAACTTAAGATGTTGAAATCAGGGAAGCCGAGATTAGTTGTCAGAAAGACTAACAGATATGTGATTTTGCAGTATGTGGAAAGCAATGAGGCTCAGGACAGAGTTGTTTTGGGTTTGACATCTAAAATTCTCCTAAAACACGGATGGGTAGAATCAAAAAAAGGCAGTTTAAAATCATTGGCTGCTGCGTATCTTGCGGGTTTTGCAATGGGTAAAAAAATTGTTAAGAAAAAACTTGAAACCCCTATAATTGACTTAGGAATGGTCCGAAATGTTCATAAATCACGAATTTATGGAGTTGTGAAAGGATTAGTTGAAGCAGGAGTAAAAATAAAGCATAATGCAAAGGTTTTTCCAGAAGATGAAAAATTAAAAGATATTGAAGGAATTGAGATTGAAAAAATTAAATCTGGGATAGAAAAAAATGACTAAAGAAGAAATAAAAAATTTGAAGAAAACAATTGAGGCTCATGGTACTTTTTCGGAAGAGGAAACGAAGAAGAAATCTGAAAAACAAGAAGATACAAAAGCCATGTTGAAAAAAGAAAACGGTAAAAGCAAAGAAGTAGAAATAAAAGATAAAAAGGAATGGATGGGAAAAAGGGAAAGTTTGGAGGCGGTTATTGGGTGGGATCCAAAAACAAAGTTAGGGAACATGGTGAAGAACGGAGAAATAAAAAACATCGACGATATTTTAGATAAAAAAATAAAAATACTTGAACCAGAAATTGTTGATATGTTGATTGAGGTTAAAAGTGATTTGATTTCTATCGGACAATTTAAGGGAAAGTTTGGAGGTGGAAAAAGAAGGGCTTGGAGACAGACACAGAAAAAAACAAAAGAAGGAAACATTCCGACATTTTCAACAATGGCAGTGATAGGGGATGGTGACGGGCATGTAGGGGTAGGAAGTGGAAGAGCTGCTGAAACAGTTCCTGCGAGAGAGAAGGCGACAAGAAAAGCAAAATTAAATGTTATAAAAGTCGGGAGAACTTGTTCTGCGTTTGATTGTTCGTGTTCGGAAAAACATACAATTCCGTTCAAAGTTTCTGGCAAATCGGGGAGCGCAAGGGTTACTCTGATTCCTGCACCTCAGGGAACCGGTCTTGTTGCAGGTAATGAGTTGAAAAAAATTCTTGACATGGCAGGAATTAAAGATGTTTATACAAAAACTTTTGGTAAAAAGAGAACAACATTTAATGTTGTGAAAGCTTGCATTAAAGCTCTTAAACAAACTACTGGAGAGAAAAAATGATAGCAATAGTAAGAATTACCGGCGACGTAAATTTGAAAAAGGAAATAAGAAAAACTCTTGAAAACTTAAATTTGAGAAAAAAATATTCTTGCACTGTTTTAAATGAAAGCAAAGAAAATATTGGAATGATAAAAAAAGTCAGAGATTTCACAGCGTTTGGAAAAATAGACAAAGAGACATTAAACGAGTTAGTTGAAAAAAGAGGGCAGTTAATCGATAAAACGAAAAAAGTTGATTTGAAAAAAGCTATTGATGAAATTGGCAAGGGAAAGAAATTGAAAGACGTTGGATTAAAACATTTCTTTAGACTTCATCCGCCGAGAAAAGGAATTGAATCAAAAAAGCATTTTGGCGTTGGGAAAGGAGTCTTGGGAGATAACAAAGAAAAAATAAATGAATTAATTAGGAGGATGTTGTGATGAAAGTTTATGGTAGCCCTTTGAGAATAAAAAGAACTAAAGAAGAGTTAACTGAAGGTAAGGAAATTATTCCTGGAGAATATATTTCAGGGAAATCAGATTTAGAAAAGGGCTTGGGATTGACAATTCAGAGAGTAAATGACCTTAATCCTTTGGGGGTTTCAATATTTAATAAAGTTGGGAAAGAACAAGGGGTTTTGAAATTTAGAGCAGGAGAGTTAATTTGTTTGCAGGATGGACCTTTTGCAGACATAAGGGTTTGGGACAGACATCCTTGGCTAGGTTTAGGTGCTTATACTTTTCTTGAATCTGAATTAAAGAAATATGGAGGAATGTAAAATGAAAATCAAAAAACGTAAAAAATCATCAAGGATGCATGGAAAAGGCCGGGGAACGCATGGATGGGGAGAAAGAAAAAAGCATAAGAAAAAAGGACATCGTGGCGGGAAGGGAATGTCTGGAACCGGGAAAAGGGCAGACCACAAAAAAACGCTGATAACTAAAGTTTATGGACACAGTTATTTTGGAAAGAAAGGTGTAACAAGCAGAGGTAGTGAAAAAAATAAAGAGAAAAAAATAAATTTAGACGCAATTCAAAAAAATATGGGAAATTTCGGAAATACAAAAGGAAAGTTGGTTATTGATTTGAAAGATCATAAAATACTTGGAAAAGGAGAGTTGAAAACGCCGGCAGTAATCCATGCAAAAAAAGCTTCCAAGTCTGCAATTGAAAAAGTTAAAAAAGCTGGAGGAGAAATTGTTTTGGGGTTGGAAAAAAGGAGAAAGAAGTTGGGGGAGGAATGAAGATTCAGAGGAATCTTTAAAAACATTTATTCTTAATCTATAGAATGGCAAACTTTAACAACTTGTTCGCGTTGATTCCAGAAGTTAGGAAACCTGAGGAAAAGAAACTCGGATTCAAGATTAAGGCTAAATGGACACTCATAGTTTTGGGCGCTTTTTTTGTCTTAGCAAACATTCCTCTTTTTGGATTGTCCGAGAATGCACTTGCTAGATTTGAGTATTTAGCCATAATTCTTGGGACAGATTTTGGAAGCATAATCTCTTTAGGAATAGGACCTATCGTAATGGCGTCGATAATTCTTCAACTTCTTAAAGGTTCTGGAATTTTAAATATTGACACGACAACTGTTGAAGGAAAAAAATTGTTTCAAGGGATCCAGACTTTACTTGTTTTCTTTTTCATAATTTTTGAATCAGTGATTTATGTGACAATGCAGGGTCTCCAGCCTGCACCGGGTTTTGCAGGAATTGTAATTCTTCAACTTATTTTAGGAGGGTTTGCTATTTTTTATATGAATGAACTTTGTGAAAAATGGGGCTTTGGCTCGGGAGTGAGTTTGTTCATTGCTGCAGGAGTTTCGTGGAGACTTTTTACGAGCGCGTTTCAGTTTGTTGATCAGCAAGGAAGAAATTGTCTTCTTAATTTTGATTCAACTCCTTGCTCCGGAAAAATTTTGGTTTTGGTTCAATCAATAATAAACAAATTCCCGATTGAGCTTATGTCTGCATTGGCTGCGCTGATTACAACAGTTGTTATTTTCCTTGCTGTTGTTTGGGCACAATCTTTGAAAGTGGAAATTCCTTTGTCTTTTGGAAGGATAAGAGGTTATGGAATAAAATGGCCGTTGCAGTTTTTTTACGCATCAGTTATCCCTGTAATTTTAACAGCGGCGCTTGTTGCGAACGTTCAACTTTTTGGAGGACTCATTCAAAACGCGGCTGAAGCATGTGCGCAAGGAACTTGCTCTGGAATGCAAAGTTTTGCTTCCCACTTCACTTTTTTAGGGCGTTTTGTCGACGGTCAAGCTGTTTCTGGATTTGCTTTTTGGATAGGTTCTACAAATATTCTTGACTTAATTATTAGAGGAGGTTTTCTCCCGAGGTATCTTTTGCAAGGTCTTGCCCATACATTATTTTTTATGGTTTTCGCAACTATTTTTTCAGTATTCTGGGTTAAAAGTTCTGGAATGGACGCAAGAAGCCAAGCTAAAAACATTTCTAGTTCGGGACTTCAGGTTGCAGGTTTCAGACAAGATGAAAGAATCATTGAAAGCATTTTAGAAAGATACATCATGCCGTTGACTGTGATGGGAGGGGCAGCAATTGGTCTTTTGGCTTCGATAACAAACTTACTTGGAGCACTGGTTTCGGGAACTGCAATTTTGTTAGTCATAATGATAATGTTCCAATTCTATCAAAAAATTGCTCAGCAACACATGACAGATATGAATCCTGCAATGAGGAAGTTTATGGGAGGGTGATATCCCAAACTTTAAAAACAAAACTTTCGTTTACAGTGAATGAATAAACTATCTGAGATTTGGAGTAATCAATTTAACAAGTAAAATGAATAAAGAAGGAAGTTTTAAACCGATTGCAGTTGCGTTTGTGATTTCGATGCTTATCGCTCTTTTGTGGAACAGCTTGACTTTTCTTAAAAATAGTATTCACGCGATTCTTGATCCAACTGCAGGGGCTTTGCTTAATTTGGATTTAACAATAGGTATGTTAATTTTGATTTTTATCTTGACATTTATTACAACACTTATTCAGAAATACACTACTGACCAAGAGACGTTGAAAGATCTTAGGAAGCAGCAGAGAGAGATTCAGAAAGAGATGAGAAAACACAGGGACAATCCGCAGAAAGTTATGGAGCTTAACAAGAAGAGCCTTGAATTTTTACCGAGGACATTGAAGTTAAGCATGAGGTCTTTTGCATATACTGCTATTCCGTTGATTCTTTTTTTCAGATGGTTTATTGACACTTTTGAAATGCTGGGAAATCCTAAATTTCTCGGTTTTTTGAGTTGGTTTTTGTTTTACTTAATTTTCAGTATAATTTTCAGTA
Organism: Candidatus Woesearchaeota archaeon; assembly: GCA_964419805.1. Classification (GTDB taxonomy): domain Archaea; phylum Nanobdellota; class Nanobdellia; order Pacearchaeales; family GW2011-AR1; genus CAYQQA01. The sequence goes on along the minus strand of CAYQQA010000024.1, from coordinate 1,591 downwards.
GCATCCTTAGGAAAATAATGAAGGTTGTTTAAAATGAAAAGTTCTGTAAAAAAAGGTCTTGGCTTTGGACTGACTTCAGGAATTATAACAACACTTGGTTTGATTATTGGACTTTATTTCAGCACTAAATCGGTTCTTGCGATTATCGGAGGAATTATCACAATTGCGTTTGCAGATTCTTTTTCCGACGCAATGGGCATGCACATTTCAGAAGAATCAAACAAAAAAACGTCTAAAAAACAAATTTGGGAAGCAACTTTGTCGACGCTATTTTTTAAATTCATTTTTGCTGTAACTTTCATAATTCCTTTTTTAGCTTTAGACATGTTCACTGCACTAATTGCAAGCGTTGTTTGGGGACTTTTGATTATAGGGGTTTTTAGTTATTATATCTCTCAAGCTAAAAAACAAAATCCTGTACACGCAATTTTTGAACATTTATCTATAACAATTGTTGTAATTGTGATTTCGTATGTTGCAGGAGAAATTGTAGGGAGAATTTTCGGCCAATGACAAGATTTAAAAGTGCTTCAATTATGTAAATTTATGGCGCAGGATAAAAATCAACAAGAAGTTATTTTCAAGTTGAATCTTTTTGAACAGCAAATAAAACAACTTCAAGCACAGCTGGAGGCTGTTGACAAAACTATTGCAGACAACATTAAATTAAACGAGGAAATAGGAGGTTTAAAAAATTCTTCAGGCAAAGAAATTATGGCTTCTATTGAGAGAGGAATTTTCATAAAATCAAAAATAACTTCGGAAGATTTGATAGTGGATATTGGAGGGAAGAACTTTGTTAAAAAAAATGTTGGAGAAACTCAAGAAATAATTAAAGGACAAATTGAAAAGTTGGACGCAGTAAAAAAAGAACTTGAGGAAAACTTGAGTGAAGTTAATGAAGAAATGACGAAAGTTTTTATGGATTTTCAAAAAAGTGCGCAGTGATTTTTACTGAGATAAAGGAGGCTGAGAAAAATGTGCTCACTGCGTTCGCGGTTTAATAAACTGATAAGTTTGAAAGTCCCCAGCAAAATGAGGAACAAAAATTGACTCGCTCCGAAGTCGCTCGATATGATAAATAACTAATATAAAAATCCCTGGGATGCAGGGATATTGGATTGAGAAAAATTTTATTTTGGGATGATATGGAGGAGAAAATATTACTTGAATAAAGGACGATAAAAATTAAGTCGATGGCGGGGCAAAAGTTTTTTGTTTTGAAAAACAATTATGTGAGAATTATTTTTTTCAAAAACTCGTTGAAATTTAAAACTCCTAATTCTGAAATTATTTTTGTAATATACTTTTTGCCGATAAATTCAAAAGCAGGATTTTTTATTTTAATTTTTTTTGGAGCATTGTTCCAAACTTCATTTAAATCTCTCTGCTCTAATTTTAATTTTTCATTTGTGAATTTCCATGAGTCTGCAATTATGTAAACTGGGATTTTTTCCTGTTTTGCAATTATTGAAATCGTTTCACTTCCAATTTTATTGACAACGCCGTTTTTCGTTATTGCGTCAGCTCCTAAGAAAACTTTTGTTACTTTTTTTGTTCCTTGCTCTTTTGTCAACGCAACGCTGACTGC
>CAYQQA010000023.1:8041-9350 GCA_964419805.1 Candidatus Woesearchaeota archaeon | reverse complement strand
TTGTAATTTATTCAACTATTGCAGGTTTGTTGTTTGGGATGATTTAACCAACTTCTTTATACAACCACAACAATAGCGGAACAGCTTCAATTTTTCCCACAAATTTATTTAGAAAAAATACATCACTTAAAATCGACACAATATACAAACGCCCCGACCGAGGAAGCCACCTTTGTGGCACCTTGATGGGATGAATGTTAGATTTTTGGAAGATAATTAATCAAATGTTCTTTCCTTATTAAAAGAGTATCAAAATTAATTATATAAGATTCAAATTTTTTTCTTAGTTCATCAACTATTTGGTATACTTCTTCAGGATCCTTTACTTTTAGTTCAAACTCCACATCTGCAATTCCTACGGCAGAGGTAAAATAAATTGAATTATTTAAGGATTCAATATAAGAAATTATTTGTTGCTCAATTTCTTTATTTGTATTTTTTAAAAATAAAAAAACTTTATAGTGGTTGTATTCTAAAAGAATAGTATTTATATTTGCCCTATATCCTAAAATAATCTTGTTCTTTTCTAATCTCTTTAATCTATATGAGACTGTTTTTGGATTTTCTTTTATTTTTTGTGACAAAGACAAGAGAGATTGTCTTGAATTTTGAGAAATGGCCAATAAAATTTTCTGGTCCAGTTTATCAACTTTATAATTATCCATTTCCTGCCCAACAATAATTTTCTTACTTTTTTTCGATTCAAATAAAAACTTATTTGGATAACTATGAATTGAGGTTACTATTGAAATTGTTTTTTCAAGAATATTTTTAGTTAAACTATTGAGTATCTTTTTTGACACTCTTTCAAATTCCATTATATTTTTTGAATAGATAGTAATGGCAATGTCCCATTTTCCACCCAAAGAAAACAACCAACCAACATGATCATTCTTTTTCATGTATTCTAAAATTTCTTTTTGTTTTTTGTCATTAATATCTTTTAATTTAATTGAAATCCTATAAGGCACAAAACCTAATTTAGAAACATCAACAACAGTATAAAATCCTTCAATTACTTTGTTTTTTAATAATCGATTTATTCTGTATTCAACAGCAGGTTTAGAAATTTTCAACTTTTTAGCTATCTTTGAATTTACTTCTCTTGCATTAAAATCCAATATCTGCAATATTTTTAGATCTTTTTTGTCCAAATTTATCTTATGTACTACCATTTTATTATTATAGGATAAATTATTATATAAATCTTTCCTTAAGTAAGAATATCTTGGAGAAACTTTTTAATAAGGTTAGATTTTCGTTAAGATATGGGATTTATTAATGGAATCAAGGATATTGCTAAAGAAGC
>CAYQQA010000023.1:0-8031 GCA_964419805.1 Candidatus Woesearchaeota archaeon | reverse complement strand
TCATCGGAGTTTAAACCTTCGGAATTTTTAGAAAGAATGGGGGAAAAAATTAGAACAAGACTTGAATTTTATGGGAAAGAAGCTTTGATATATGGAGTAATGTTCTTTCCAATTTGGGCACCTCTTGCTTACATTGGGGGAGATTGGGTTTATGAAAGGCACAAAACCAGAGTCCGCTTTGCTGAATTTTATTCGAATAAACACTATACTGGTGTGGAGACTGGCTATGAAGGAAAGTTGAAGGATGGTTCAAAGGTTGTTTTCAAAAAAGGCCCTCTTAGTGATCCCATGGGAGAATTTCCTTATGTAAACACCATAATAAGGGCATATCCTAGTGAAAGAATAGAATCTTTTCATGAGTTTCAAAATTACAAAAATACAAGAGAATCTCCTACTGGGAATGTGGAGGCTTTCCATGATTTTGATAATGATGGAAAATTTGATCTATGGGGTAGTTATTCTTCTCTTAAAGATTTTCAATATGATGTTAACAGAGGATTGGCACAATCATTAATGGGTGTTGGTTCTCAAAAAACAGGGATGTTGAGAATTGATGGCACAGATAATTTTCTCTATGGCAAAACTGATGGTTCAAGTACCACCAACCTCGATACTCTTGATATGAATGATCCATTAGTAGTAGAAGGCCAAAGAATTTTCAAGGAAACTCTTGATGAGTGTTTAAGGCATGGAAAATAAAAGGATTATTTGTTACAAAACAGTCACTGCCTGATAAAAGCTTATTATGCCGGGTGACTCTTTTGAGAAATTTATCGTCGCTGAAGTAGCAACACATCCTAAAAATCCGAATGTCAGTTTTTGAGCCATTTTGCGAGTTTTATGAGCTTATCTCATTTGCCTTTTACATAAAAGAATTTCCTAGGAGAACTGAGAACGTTTTTCTTTAAGTTGTGGAAACTCGTTTATGAGCTCACGCTTAAATTTAATTCTAGAAACCTTCACTTCCTGTTTTTCTTAAAACGACTTTTATCTCATCAATCACTTTTTGTTGATCTTTTTTATCAGACATTCTCACAAATTTTATTAACAAATCATTTAATTCTTCCATGCTTAGAACTTTTAATTTAAAACCATCAGTAATACAGTAGAACCTATATTTTTTGTATTTAAGTTCCTTAATAAGAATCCTTCCTACTTGTCCAATTGGTTTCCCTTTTTTAGGATTTTGCTCTAAGGATTCAAGCAAATCAACAATTTTATGAGATTCACTTTTAAATTTTTTCTGAATCACTTTTGCCAAAGAATTAGTTATTTCGACTTTGGCCATTTTTTCTCAACTTCTTTTTTGAATTCCTCAAGAGTGATTGTATCTTTGTCATCCATAAGAAATATTCTGATTTGTTCCTTAACCGCCATGGAGTAAATCCTATTCAGAATTTGATCATAACTTTCTCCTTTAGTTCCAAAGGAGGAAATCTTTTTCTTAGTTTCTTTGCTTAATTGTATTGTTGAGTTTTCCATTTTAATCTATAGTTCTTATAGTGGCTATAGTTTATAAAGATTTTGTTTCTTTACTTGTAAAATAGTTCAACGCCCGGTTTGCACACCAATATATTTTTTATTATTTTAATTTTTCTAAAAATTAATTTTATCGTCGGTAAAAATTTGAGATAAAATAGTTGACCCCTCTGATTAGACAAAAAGGCTTAACGCCCCGACCGAATCAGAGACGATCTGGACCAAGTCCATGGGACTCTTTTTTTTATCTCGACTTGGTTACAGTTTGTTGAGACTCCCAGACTTTATAAGTATTGTCGAGATGGATTATATCGAAGGAGAATTAGTAAGAAAGAGCTGGGCTTTTTTCAGTTACTCTGGGAATAAGGATATTTGCAGATTGCCTTTTTGATCCATCTCCAATACTAAATTTGATACTAGCCATATTTCTAAAATTAAACATTTGTGCCTTGAATTCTTTAACATGAGTTAATTCAATCATTCTTGTTAAAACTGCCTTAAGGACTTCTGAGGCATTGAATATTTCCATTGCCACCAAATTTCCTTTTTCATCAAAATCTAAAACAAAGTTTCCTAGTTCAATAGCTCCATTAGATTTAGATTCTGTTAAATAAACGAATAGGCTATCGTTTTCTTCGTCGTAATCAAATTTGAAATTTTGCATTTTATCTTTTCACCACCTTCTGCCAATCTCTATTTATATTAATAATGGTGATTATAATAACCTTTCTATTGAGGGTTAGCATATATTTGTGGCAATATTTTTTTGAATAAGAAAAGTAACATTCGTACTTTTCTTCATTGTTTTTAGTTGAATCTTGCTCTTGTACATAGACCAATTTTTCAGGGTTTACTATGTTATTTTTGACTTCTTCTAAATCTATCCCTCTTCCCAGGGCCCTAATTTCAGCGTGAGTTGTAAAGATTATGTCTTTTGGTTTATATTTTGATAGTTTTTTCTTGAAATCTCCAAGATTCATAGTTTCATCAAGTCTTTTAGAATTTTAACATTTGTCATAGAAAAATTGATTCCATCAAGGTGCCAAAAGTGTAGGACGCCCTGAGCTCCCTTCGAACCGAATGAAAACCAAGGTTTTCCTTTCGAAACCTTTCCTTTTTCGTTTAATGCGTTACGCGAACACACGGGAGGATTCTAACGAATCCTCAGAACGCCCCGACCGCATTGCCGGACAGAGTGTCCCGATTGTTCATCTCGATGGTACTTGACCGTCCCCAATTTTATTTAAAAATTGGACGGTTCAAAATAGTGCCATGAAAAAAGATTTATACAAAAGCAAGGAGAAATGGTTCAGCTGGAAGGAATCGATTAAGGACAATATTCCAGGAATTTCTAAAGAAAATTCAAAGTTAATTTTGCAGTACCTTGAAGACATGGAATATGGCATCAATATTTCTTTAGCAAATGTTAAGGGCCCGAGAAGTTACACAAGGCTTAACAATTTAAGGGAGAAGATGACCTTGCTTGCTACCAAGTTCAAGGAATTTTGTGATGTTGTTGATATGTTTCAAATCACAGAAAGGCAAGTTTGCAAGTTTTTTTCAGATATGAGAAATGGCATTATTACAAGAAAGGATGGAAAGCCGTATGTAGTTGTGGCGGATTCTGTTAAAGCCTTTAAGGCCTTTTGGCACTGGTATCAAAGAGTTAGTTCAAAAGAAGGCAAGGAAGTAAGAGATATTACCGTTAACTTAGATACATCAAAGCCAAAACCCAAATGGGTTTATATGACTGAGGAGGAAATAAAGCAATTATGTGATAATGCAAAACACCGATATAAGGTTCTGATGATGTTTTTGTATGATACTGGAATTCGTGCTCCCGGAGAACTTATGAACATTAAGGTTTCTGATTTATATAAGGATTGTAAGGAACTTGAGATTAGAGATGAAGCCCTGAAAACAAAAGATAAATTAAGAAAACCAAATCGAGCTGAAAAAGAAATAGCCTTATGGAATTTTGTAAAGAAATTAGGACATGACAAAACATTTTATTCTAAAGGAAGCAGAGATGGAAATTTAGCTGATTATAAATGGGGGAGGAAATAAAGTGGGAAGAAAGTTTTCTGAAGAAGATAAGAAAGTGTTAGTTGAATTAGTTAAGGAAGAAATAGAAGCACATAGACAAGGAAGAATAAAAAAACTTACCTCCGGAATAGAATTAGCAAAGTTAACACCCTTAAACCGAGCTTACTTTAGCACAATTCTAAATGAAATACTTCCTAAAGAATATGTAGATTATAGAAACTTTCATATTAAAAGAAATTATAACGATGAACAAATTAATTCGGTGTGTCAAGATTATGTTTATTTTAATGATTCTATAGAAGATATCTCTAAAAATTATTCTATAAAGAATCCTGGGCAAATCAAACGATTACTTTCAAAAGGAATAAAAAAATTTTTTATAACAGAAGACCAAAGAAATGAAGCTAGAAAAAGATATTCAATAAAAATGGTACAAAGAAAAATAATAGGTAAGATCCAAATAACAATTGGGGCAGTTGTGCTTTTGGCATCTGTAATTGGTTTTTTTATTGTAAATAATTGGCATTCTAATGCAGAAGAACAAATTACTAAAAACTTTTTGCAAAATTTGGATGACATTAAAAATACTGAAGAGGGAAGTAATGATACATTAGCCATTTTTGCTCAGAATCTTGGGATCTATTTTGAAAATCAGGGAACTCAAATAAACACTTGGCAATATGCTCTCTGGCTGTTTTTCTCTTTATTTATTGTGATTTCAGTTTTTTATATAACTCAGGGGTTAGTAAATCTTGCAGATTTATAATGGTAAAAAAATATATTTATGGGTTCACAGAAAGAGAAGTTGCAATAGGAAAATTGGTATTTGGAATTATTGTAATCTTAATTGGGTTAATGTGGGGAATAAGAGTGATCAATTCCTATGATTTTGTAATTAGTGGATTACTCCCAACATTTCCTTTCTTTTTCCCCTTGATATATTCTTTTGGGTTGATTATTGGAGGAATTGTTTTGATTGTGCATGGCGTGAGAAAAATGAAAAAATAATTACTCCCCAACATCCTTATATAAAATTAGAATCATAGGTATTGACTCTTCTTTCTCATTCTTGAACTTTTGATATGCTTTTTCTAATTCCTCCTCTGTCCTAAAAAATTTTAACTTGTAAGAAAATGCAGATCTCTTCTCTTTAAGCTCAGGAAACTCATCAAATAATTCTTTCTTTAACTTAATAACATTCCATGCTTGAGCACTCTCACTATATGCAACCTTTCCTTCACTATCAACTACTTTTCGTGGGGTGAGTTTTTTTGGGTGACTACAAATTTAAAGAGTGTGGTCACCTATTTTAGAAGTCGCTTTAATGCTCGATATTCCTTCATCATCAATTCAAGTGTAGGCTTTAGATTTTTTCTTTTCTGGTATTCTTGTAAAGAATGATAATAATCTCTTGTATTTTGTAAATCGATATTAACTGGAGGTAATTTGTTTTTTATTAAAATATTATTTATTAGCAATCTTCCAACTCTTCCATTTCCATCACTAAAAGGATGAATTGTTTCGAACTGGTTATGAACAACCGCCGCCAAAACAAGAGCAGGATATTTTTTCTTATTTTTATTGTACCAGTTAATTAGTTCAGTTAGAAGAGACTTAACTCTAGGTTGTGGCGCTCCCTCATGAACAATAATTCCTGAACTAGTTTTTACCACAACTTCTTCTCCTGGCTTTCTTAATTTGCCAGCAAAACCTTTAGAATTTTTGAAAACAATTAAATGCAATTTTTTAATTAACTCGATAGAAATGTGTTCTTTTGTTTTTCTCAAATACTTAATTGCTTCCTCAACCCCATAGGCTTCAGCAATATCATTTTTGGATTTCTTTTTAGGCCACTTATCTTTTTCTAGAATTTCCTTTACTTCTTTTTTAGTTAATTCACTTCCCTCAATTGCATTAGTGTTATAAGTAAATAATTCAGAAAATATCTTCCAATTCTTCTCAGATAAATGAGATATCTTTAAAGGTATTTGAGATTGTAATCTTTTAACAAAAGCTATATCCTGTTTTTTTAATTGTCCATGCAAAGGATCTTGGATTATCTTATAATGATTAATTTCTTCAAGAATAAGTTCCTTAGCCTTTTCAACTCTTTCATCCAACATTCCCGGAGCTAGATTCTTCCCTAAAAACTTTCTTATCTTACGAACTTTCTTTCCTTCTCTAAAAGAATGAGCCAAATAATATTTTGTTCTTCTCCCCTCTTGCCTTTTTTCGATATGCATATAAATATAATGGGTGACTACATATTTAAATGTTTCTATTATTTGTCTACAATTACATCCCTTTAATCTGCCAAAAGTGTAGTACGCCCCAACCGGGAGTTGAACCCGGGTCTCAACCGCGACAGGGTTGTGTCATAGCCGTTAGACCATTGAGGCTTGTCCCAAGGGACTCGTTGAAATCTCTCGAGATCTTTCAACACAGACCACGTAGGCACAACCAAGATAAAAATAAATTTATTTTTAAACTTTGCTCTTTGATAAAATTCCTCATCCAAATCAAATAATCCCATTCAAATAACATTTTCATCAAAATTCAAAAAACCTTCACTTCGTCCAGAAATAATATCTTCACTTAATTTAGTAAAATCAGTCCAATCATTATCTTATCCTCGAGATTTTTATATTATCTCCAAATCAATCTGCGAGCCTGCGAGCCAATTTTCAATAGTTTCTCCCCGTGTTCAGGGTTTTCAAACTTAGTTTTTTCCATACTGCGAACGAAGTGAGCCATTTTTTATCCTCCAAAAAATCAATATGTGAGTCATGCGAGTGAGTGGATTTTAACACAAAAATTTTAAACCTTCCCGTCTTAACAACGTCATGAAACCAAACTGGAAGGTTGTCATTTTGTCAATCATAGCACTCGGATTCTTGGCCTTGACTTTTTTCGTCGACTGGCTTTTCATAATTCCCGCCGTAATTATAAGTTTTTACAATCAAAAAGAATTAATAAAAAATAAAAATAAATAAATTTAGAATCTTTCTCTGTTTCTATCTCTGTTTCCAAAGTTTCTTCTCGGTCTTGGTTTGTCAGGGTCAAACGGCTTTGCTTCATTCACTTTAAGCTGTCTTCCTTCAACTTCTTTCTCGTTCATTTCAGAAACGGCCTTCTTGCCTGCTTCGTCATCCTTAAAAGTTACAAAACCAAATCCTTTCGATCTTCCAGAAAACTTGTTTTTGATAACAGTAGCTTCTTCAATCTCGCCAAAACTCGCAAAAATCTCCTCGAGCTTACCGTCGTCAACATTAAAGGGCAAATTTCCCACGTATACTTTCATTTCATTTCCTCCTTACACTTGTCCTAGAACCGTTCAGATTTTCCGCACGCCCTAAGTAATTATAATTGTACAAACACCCTTTTAAAGTTATTGTTTTGGAGGATGATATTTCAAATTTTTTTAAGAATCTAAAAATCTTACTAAATCATAAAGAGAACAAATAGTTAAAGAAGGTTTTATCTCAGGAAATTCATGCTCCCCTCTGTCAATTAGAGTATCAAAAACACCCGCATTTCTTGCAGTTAAAATCTCTTCATCAGCATTACCAATATAAACTGACCTTTGCTTAGAACTTTCTAAAAAATTTAAACACTTTTCTAATCCTTGAGGGTGTGGTTTTGGAGTGTAACCATTTAAAATATGTGCTACAACAATCGCATCAAAATTTTTTCTATCAAGCATATTAATTTCAAGCTCTGCGATATGCAAAGGAGCTCCAGTGACAATTCCTGTTTTATACCCTTGATTTTTTAATAACTTCCACATCTTCATAAGGTTTTGTTAATTTTTTTCTAAGTTCTACGGTATCAAATCTTCTGTAAGTACTCCAAAATTCTTCAATGGGTAAACCAAAATTATTAGTCACTATGTCATCCCTTCTTGCTTCAAACCAGAATCTATCAATGTCTTTAGAAGAACTTTCTTTTCCCAATTCTTTTAGAACCTTCCCAACAACAGTATATCTATATTCAGGTAAAGAATAAACAAGAGTGCCATCAAGATCAAAGATAATTGCTTCATAATTCATTAATGAAAAAATTAAATTTGTTATATAAAAATATCTGGGATAAACAATAACCTTTTCATCTTTCCCTCTTAATAACTCTAAACCCAGTATAAGGCCACAACGCTTTCGGGATTTTTATGTCGCCGTTCTTTTGCTGGTTGTTTTCCAAAATACAGCACATCGTTCTTTGGACTGTCATCGCAGTTCCGTTCAAAGTATAAACAAATTTTTTCTCTCCTCCCTCGTCGTATCTCGTATTAAGTTTTCTTGCTTGATAAGTTGTTGCACTACTCGTGCTCCCAAGTTCCCTGTAGTTTTTCATCGATGGAAACCACCCCTCCAAATCGTGTGTCATCGCCATGCTCCCACTAAAATCTCCCGAAGAAAGCGCAACTACACGAAAAGGAATCTCCAATTTTTTAATGCCGATCGATAAAAAATAGTTGTCATTTAACTACAAATTTGTTTACGCATGAAA
>CAYQQA010000022.1:0-9849 GCA_964419805.1 Candidatus Woesearchaeota archaeon | reverse complement strand
GTTCCTTCAACTGGCGCGCAATTTGGTTCTGGCCCGCCCTTGAATAAATAATCAACCAAGTAGGTCACGTCAGCGACGTCAACTCCTTAAAATTTTTCAAAAATTTTAAACTCTCTGGACCTTCATTTTCGACCCTCAAACTCTCCCCCTTCAACTTAGAAATAATAGGATTACCAGTTATCTGCAAATCAACAACAAGAACTAATTCAACGACAAAAACCGCAAGCAAAACTCCAATCAAAACTTTCTGCGGTTTTTCAAAACCTCTTTTCATAAAATGTTAAGGAAAAAACAATATATAAATTTAATAAAAAAATAAAAAAATAAAAAGAAAAGGCTTAAGCCTTTTCAATTTCTAAATCAAAATTTTCTTCGTTTTCAAGTGAACCGATTCTGATTCTATATCCTTCAATAACTTTTGAACTGTCTTCAGAAATTGACTCTTCAGAAATTTTGTCTCCTTGAATAATCTGAACCTTTATCGCTTTTCCATAAGGAATCAATCCAAGAATTTTTCTTTCTTTTACTTCAATCGGTTTTATGTAAACATCTGAAGTACTGCCAATAGCCTCTCCTCCAGCACTCCCTGTAACTGAATCCTGCTGACCAATATCCTGGGAGGTATCTGTAGAATCTTCAACTATAACAACATCACTGACACTGACACTGTCTGTAAAAGTTTCAACTCCAGAACTTCCTCCGATTACAGCGGTTCTAAATGTGTGCCCTTGCCTTGAAAACGCAATCAAAGTCCACCCATTACCTTCAACATCTCTCAAAGTTCCGGTAAGAATTTTCATATTCCCAAAATCTTTCATTTCTCCTGCAAATCTTGCAAGAACACCATCGGCATTCGGACTCATTAATCTAAAATCCAAAGTATATTCTCTAAAACCGAAAACTCCATCAGCAATTTCACCAAAACTTCCAGTCACTTTAAAAACAGCACCTTCAACACTCATCTTTCCAGACAATTCTGAATCTTTGTTAAGCAAAGTAAAATCGGCACTAACAGCTCTTGTTTCATCTTCATTCATAAAAAACCCGCTTCCAACAAAAAACTGAGTCTGTGGATAAGGTTTTGGTTCTGGAAATTCCGTTATATAAATCAAACTTCCTCTAACTTTTGCAAGTACATTTCCATTGCTGTCGCCATTTGCATTAGTCTCTTCTACAAAAACATTAAAGCTATATGCGCCTAGATCATCTGCCCTAAGCCTCATGCCAATTGTTTCAGATTCTCCATATCCAAGAGTTACCTTATTTTTATCAAAACCTACACTAAGGTCGCCTCTAAAATTCAAAACATATGTATGTTCAGACGGAAATCCTAAAACACATGCAACTTCTTTATCATCAACACATTCAGGAATTCTATGCTTATCTGTAACAGTTAATTTGTAAACAGCTTCTCCTGTTGAAGTTATCTGCTTTGCCGGATTCAATTCCAATTCAACATTTGAACGTATTGGTTTATAAGGCGGTTTATAAGGCACTGCAAAATCTGTATAATAATCAGGCCCTTCGCCTCCACTTCCTCCAGTTCCAGAAGGTTTTGGCTCAACAACAGAAGAACTATCATAGGCCACATATCCTCTGGCTTGTGCAACAACATTCAAATCATTGTCTCTATCTAAAATCTGAACTACAAACATTTGCCATCCTTCAAGACTTTCATCAACTTTAACTTGAAAAACTTTGTTCAAACTTTCAGAAGCATGCAATTCAAACTCATAATCCTGAATATCTGTTTCAATTCCAGCAACTCTTTCAACATTTATTACATATCTATAAGTTTCACCTTCATCTCCTTCCAACTTATGAGAGTCTGTAAAATCAACTTGAAAAGTTGCCACCCCTTGAATTCCAGCTTTGCTATTTGGAGTGAGAACTAACAAAGGAAGATTTTCCTTGTATTCTTGGTCGTAGGGATTAGTCCCGGGACCGATTACGGCATTTCCCCCAACAGAACTTTCACTATTTGAAAAAATATCTCCAATGTAAACAATTTTTTCGCTTCCAGAGTTGTAAATGCTCTGAGCCAAAACACTCGAAGCCATTAAAACTACCAAAACTATTGAAATCATCAAAATACTTGTTCTATTTTTTTGTTTCATTTTCATTTTTCATTTAACGCTTTATTTACCCTCCCGCGTGTTAATTACTTCCTTTTTTGGAACATAATCTGCAAAAACCTCTGAATAAAGCAAAACAAAACCAGATGCATAACTAGCAACAGGGATTAAATCAAAACTTCCAAATGTTCCAAGTCCCTTTCCAATAAAAAAACTAGCACTTCTCTGATATCTTACTTTTCTTACTCTTAATAATTTTGAATTTTTATTTTCCATAAAAAATCACAGAAAAAATACTATATATAATTGTAGCTGGAACAAAATAGAACTAAATTAAGAATAAATATTTTTTCTATGCCCAAATTTTAACAATATCAAATCTTCATCACGAACGGCATAAATAAGTCTAAAAGGCCTAACATACAAAGATCTTTCCCCCCTCATGTATTTTAGTGGTTTTCCCACAATAGGATTTTCAAGAATTTTCTTTATTTGTTTTTTCAATTTTTTTAATGTAAAATCATCAAGTTTTTTTGTTTGTTTAAGAAAAATCGGCGAACGAATAATTCTTTTTATCATCTTACCACCCTTCCATCTCTTTCAAAAATTCCTCTTTAGCCTGTACTGTTCCTTTCCCAGAATCAATTTGTTTCCAAATTGCATCCAATTCTTTCATCTCTTCTATTTCATCCTCTGTAAAACCGTCTATTTTTTTTAAAGCAATTATACCACCTTTTTTTATAACATTAAAAGAAGTTCCCGGCAACAAATCTTTTCTCAAACTTTCAGGAATCACAATTTGCCCTTTTGTACTTAATTTAGTTACTTCCATAAAGTAAGATATTCTTACTAGTATATAAATCTTTCGCATTGAAAAACCTCACCTCAACTTCAAAACCTTATTTTTCCCAGAACCCTCTCTATCCAACAACTTCTTTTTTTCCAAATTGCAAACATATCTTGTAAAACTCGCCTTCGGAATTTTCAATTTTTCTCGCACTTGTTTTTGCCTCATCTCACCTTTCATAAGCAAATCCAAAATCTTTTTCTCATTATCATTAATATAAGGAAAAGCATTTTTCAATTTGGTCTTTTTCTTGGTTATAAAAAAATACAAAAAATAAACCAAAACTAAAAAAACTAACAACAAAATAAAATAAACCCAAAAATAAGAAACACTTTCTCCAGTTTCATAAGAAACACTAAAATAAAGCTCTTCTTCATTACCTATCAAACTCACAATTTTATTTTTTACATCAAAATAATTATCAACTCCCTCTAAAGAAACAACACTTTCAACATTTTTTGGCAAATGAATATCTAACAATATTGTGTCATAATACCCTAAATCTAAATTAAAGCTCCAGACGCTTCCCTCCTTACTCGTAAGCTCTGAAGTCGTCCCCCCAATGTCTCCTGAATAAGAAAAACTCAACCCCCCAATATCTAAATTGGAAACATCACTCTTAGCATTAAAACTCGCATCCCCATTTTCCCTAATAAAAATATCTCCAGTAATATAATTTGCTGAAACACTCCCAACTAAAACCAACAAAACCACAAAAAATAAAAACAATTTTCTCATAAGAAATAAACTCAAACACATTTATAAATTTTACTTAATGTCCGAAGGAAGGTCGCGCACCTCGTAACTGGGGCGGGTGGTCAGGGGTTTTAGACTCATCTGTGATTTCCTTGAACGTCAGGGATATACGAAGTTTTTCTGGAACGAAGTGGAAGAAAAATTTGGGTGAAGCCCGAGCCGAGGGCTGAACCGTATATCCCTTGTTAAGTGACCCGAACGCAACGTAGTGGAATGAGAGCGCAGCGTGGTCGACCGAAGGGAGAAGTTGAGAATGAGCCCTTAATCACTTCTTTCAATCAATACTTTTATTAATTTAGTCGATTTATACTTTTTCCATTTATCTGGATCTTCTTTTTCAACTTTTTCAAAAGTTTGTTCCCAGTCTTCAATTGAAACCTCTTTGGGTATATCAAAATAGCCATCACTAAATAATTCAATAGTATCAATTTTGTCTAAATCATATTCAAAGGATTTTACAAATTGTGATGGTGTTTCCGTTCCATCAATAACTCCATACCCAAAAGAGTTTTGAGGATTATTTTGATATTCAAACTGTTTAAGAAGTAATGGCATTATATGATTTCTGCTTCCATTTACATCATTTGTTTCTCTAATATATTTTGATCTAGCTTCTGAATTGTCAATATCAATTTGTTTTGTTTCTTGATAAATTTCAGAACCATTAATTCTGAAACCTAAATCACCTAAATAAGTTATTAGAATTTTATTATCAATAATTCTTACACAAATAAATCCGCAAGTAAATCTAAATTTAGGATCTTGAACTTCTTCAAGAATATTTAGATTTGTATATAATTCTTTGACTTTACTATTTAGGTGATTTACTAATTCTATTCCATTCAGATCAGTTGATAAACATTCTTTTACAACAATTCGAGAAACAAGTTCACCCCCAGTTTTATCATCATATTTCCTATCACTTTTATCTGTTGCACCATCTGTTGCACCATCTGCAATTACAAAAGAGGTTTCATTATAATCAAAATAATCTTCATTTTTATGTTCTATTTTTCCTTTTGAAAAAGTTTGAATTTTAACCATGATATTTTAAATAAATCGACTAAATTAATAAAAGTATTGATTGAAAGAAGTGATTAAGGGCTCATTCTCAATTTCACTTAACGTTGGGATTATCAGAAGTTTTTCCG
Organism: Candidatus Woesearchaeota archaeon; assembly: GCA_964419805.1. Taxonomy (GTDB): domain Archaea; phylum Nanobdellota; class Nanobdellia; order Pacearchaeales; family GW2011-AR1; genus CAYQQA01. The sequence continues at coordinate 5,020 of CAYQQA010000022.1, read as the reverse complement.
ACGAAGGAGGAAAAATTTGGAGAAATGGCGAGCCGAGCATTTTTCCGTTAAATTCCTGTTAGTTGCCCTGAGCCGAAGGCGAAAGCGCAGCGGGGTCTGAGGAGCGCCAGCGACGAAGAAGTTTGAGGTTCGGGCGTCTTAGAGGTTGGCGTCGTATCTATAGAGTAGTAAAAACCGAAAGATTTATAAATATGTATATTTTAACATCTTATAGAGGAATTCAACATGAAAATTAAAGATTCATATAAAACAATCGGAGCAGGAATCGCAATAGTTGCAGCTTTACTTGGAGGAGTAAGAGGATGCAATATGGCTTGGAATGACAGGTCAACTGTAAAGCCAGCATATCAAACCGAATCTCGTGCGACAGGATTGTATGGTCATGTTGAATTTACAAGATATTCTGACGGTTCTCAAGATGTTAAAGAATATCCAGGCTTTGTCCATAGATTATTTGACAGCGAGCTTCATCAAGACTTAAATGGTGATGGGTTAGTTGATAGAATAAGGCAAAATGGGGCAGAATGGAAAATGAACCATTTAAGTGAATTATTGGTAAGAGAACATGATTACGATTCACATAAAGAAAGATTTGATGAAGCGGATGCACGATTACAAGATTTATTGGCAAAGTATCCAGCAAAAAAATAAAGACGCCAACCTCTTTTTATTAATTCTTCAAAATCATAGATTTTGACTATTGTTTAGCCCGAACCTCAAATTGCAACTAACATCGCGATTAAGGAAAGTTTTTTCTTCCTCGTGAAGCGAAGCGAGCTATCTTAGAAAAATACAAATTTGGGAGAGGCTCTGCAAGACTTCGGAACTCTTTAATCGCTGTTCAACTCTCCTGAATACTTGGAAGGATTGATTTTTAGTGCAATGTTCCGAAGGAAAAAATCAAAGTCGTGAGCCATATTAATTTAAAGAGGACACTTTAGGACGGCGGGACGCTGTCTATTTCAATAATAGAAATTGTTGTTATATTTTGTTTTGTGAGCCGCCGCCTTCTTTGCTTCTTTCTTTCTAAGAAAGAAGAGGTTGTAATTCTCAATATCAACTTATTAAATTTTCTAAAGTTGCTCTGCATCTTTCTCTACGGCCAAATCCTAAAATAAAAAGCATTTCGTCGTTTGTTGTTGAAATTGGTCCAGCCCCAAGATTCATAGGTTTTTGATACCAATCATCGGCAGAATTCGTGGCATTAACTTGGTTTGAAGCCATCTCAAATATATGCTCTTGAAGATATTGGTCTGCTTTATCTAAGGTATCATATGTTCCCAAATCATAACTAAATTTTTCACCATTAAATGCATATCTTGATTTAGCACTATAATTACCATCCGAATTAGGAACAACCCAACACATATATTCTGCCCTCTTGCCATCATTAATACGAAGTTGGTATCCGTTTCTTTCTACATCTTCACACTTTTCAATAGTGTATTTCTCATGTTTCATTTTGTTTTTCTCCATGTTTAGTTAGTGTTTATTGAACTATTTTTACTCCTTGAAAAGAGTAATATATATGTATATATAAGACTTATTATTGATATTTGCGATTATTACATAGTTTTATAAATATGAGAGATATGTTAAATCTATGAAACTAAATTTAAGGCAAAAAAAGATACTGAAATTACTTTCAATTAATTGCAGATTTACAAATAAAGATATCGCAAAATCTGTTGGAATTTCAGAAGATGCAGTAGCTTATCAAATTGATAAATTGATTCATAAGGAAAAATTGGCAAGATATAATGTTCAATTCTTTTTTCCCTTGTTGGGCTATGAAGATTATCATATCTGGATACGATTAAAGAAAGAGGAAGATATTAACAAACTTGTAAAGATTAAAAAAATTCATTCAATAAATAAAAGTCAGGGAAAATATGATCTTCAATTTTTAGTTTTTTCTAAAACTAAAAAGGATTTTCAAAAAGTTTTGAAAGAGATAAAGGAAACGGTCAATGTTGGTGAAATTAAATACTCTAAATTTGTCGGGATTATCAAAAGTTTTAGTAATATAATTCCAAATATAGATGTAAATATTAAAATTCCTGAAAACAGCAAAAAATTTGAATATGTCCTAAATTCTCAACAATACCCCTTAGGAGATTTTTCTAAAAATTTTAATATTGATGAAGTTGATAAAAAAATAATAAGTCAATTATTAAAAAAACCTCGTGCAACTTTTCAAGAACTTTCACAATCAACTAAAATAAATCATGAAACTATAAGATATAGAATAAAGAATTATGTAAACGAACAATTAATAACGAATTTTGGGCTAATTCATAATTTCAAAAAATATGGATTATTCTCAAATTACTTTTTGATAAAATGTGATAAAGCAAAACTTAATGATAAAGATTTTGCAAGATTTTTGAATTCAAAAACAAATATTTTTTACTCTCCTAAACTAGAAGGAGACTATGATTTTATTGTTTATGTTGTTTGTGAAAATCCATCCAAACTCGGAGAGATAAATAATGAAGTAAGAAAAGCGTTAGGAGATTCAATAATTGAAATGGATTTATTATTTGTAGATGAAATATTAAAATATGAACAATTTCCACAAGAAGCTTTAAATTAATTTCTTGACGAAGTCAAGACAAAATGTGCGAAGCACCAAGGCGGCTCACTTTTTTATTAACAACAATTTCTACAATTTAGGGGCGGGTGGTCGGGGGTTTTAAAGTGTCCTCTCCTATTTTTCAAACTCAACAATTTAGAGAATTTGCAATTGAAACTAACATCTATTACACCGCTAATCTAACAGAAATATTTAAAAAAAATGGATTTAACTTACTTCTATGAATTACCAAAATACAAAATACATTGAAAAACTCAACGAAGAATTGAATTTAAGAAAGTATTCTCCAAGAACAAAAGAAAAATATATTTATTACATCAAAAAATTCATGTTGCAAAACAAAACCCCAAGAGAATTTTTAGCCAGCTACACAAAAAAAAGCAGAAACACAATTAGAAGCGTCTACTTTGCACTAAATTTTTTCTACAAAAATGTCCTGCAGAAAAACTTTGAAGAAAATCTGCCACTTGCAAGAAAAAAACAAAAGCTTCCAAATGTACTAAATCGGAGCGAAATTAAATCAATAATAGAAAAAACAGAAAATCTCCAGCATAAACTAATAATCATATTCCTCTATTATGCAGGACTAAGGCTCAACGAAGTCAGAAACATAAAATGGGAAAATATTGATTTTGACAGAAAAACAATCCAGCTCAAAATTGCAAAAGGCGAACATCAAAGGACAATTTTCCTTCATAAAAAAATAATAGAAAATTTAAATAAGTTCAAAGTTCCCAGAGAAAATCTCATCTTTGAATCAAACCGCGGAAGAAAATATTCAGAAGAGACAATTCAAAAAATAGTGAAGCAATCAGCAAGAAAAGCAGGCATCAAAAAAAGAGTAACACCACACACTTTAAGGCATTCTTTTGCCACTCACTTGCTTGAAGCAGGATGCGACATAAGAAACATCCAAAAACTCCTCGGACATTCAAACATCCAAACAACACAAGTATACACCCATATTGCAAACAAAGATATAAAAAACCTGTCAAATTTGCTTTAATATAAAATGTTCGGAAAACTAGGCCAAGTATTGAAAAAAGCAACAGACAAAATAGCCAACGCTCTATTCCTTGACAAAAACCTCGTCGATTCAATTATCAGAGATTTGCAAAGAGCGCTCATAGAAGCAGATGTAAACATCACACTCGTAAAAGAACTCAGCGACAAAATAAAAAAAACCGCGCTCGACGAAAGAATCAAAGAAGTTGAAAAAAAAGAACACATTATAAAACTCCTCCACGACGAACTTATAAAAATCCTCGGAGAACACAAACCCTTAACACTAAAAAAAACACAGAACAAAATAATGTTCCTCGGATTATACGGTGTGGGAAAAACAACAACAATTTCAAAACTCGGAAATTATTTTGCAAAACGCGGACACAAAGTAGCTCTGTTAGGTCTCGACGTTCACCGCCCAGCAGCTCCAGACCAATTGAAACAACTCGCAGAAAAAAACAACCTTGCTTATTTTATAGATGTTGAAGAAAAAAATCCTGAAAAAATCTGGGAAAAATTCCAATCAAAACTAAAAACATACGACGTAATCTTAATCGACACAGCAGGCAGACACATGCTTGACAAAGAACTTCTAAAAGAAATAAAATCGCTCGACAAAAAAATAGAACCGACCGAAAAAATTTTGGTCATTCCCGCAGACATAGGACAAGCTGCAAAAAAACAAGCTTCAGAATTTCAAGATTCACTAAATGTTTCAGGAGTCATCATCTCAAGAATGGACTCAACAGCAAAAGGCGGTGGCGCGCTGGCAGCTTGCGCAGAAACAAAAGCCCCAGTCTACTTCATTACAAACGGAGAAAAAATCAACGACATAGAAAGCTTTGACTCGGAAGCATTTTTATCACGACTCCTCGGAATGGGCGACCTAAAAACACTAATCGAAAAAATAAAAAGCACAGGCGTCGACCAGGAAAAACTCCAGCAATCCCTAGAAGAAGGTAAACTTACTCTTGAAACAGTCGTAGAGCAAGTAAAATCAATGAACTCCATGGGAGGGTTTTCAAAAATAAAATCCATGATTCCCGGAATTGGAAATGCAAAAATTCCCGAAGACAAACTTGAAACACAACAGGAAAAAATCTCAAAATGGGAGCACATTTTAAAAAGCATGACCAAAGAAGAAAAAGAAAACCCAGAAATTCTAAAAAAACAACACTCAAGAATAAACCGGATCGCCAAAGGCGCAGGAGTCACAAATTCAGACATCCGTTCTCTGCTAAAACAATATGACATGCTCAACACATTCATTAAAGAAGGCTCAAGTTTCGACCCTGAAAAAGGCATGAGCCAAAAACAATTAATGAAACTTGCAAAAAAATTCGGAAAAAAGAAGTTGAGGTTTTAAATGAATAACCCCGCCCTAAAGGGCGAGGTATCAAGGATTAAAAAATGTTAAAA
>CAYQQA010000021.1:0-10192 GCA_964419805.1 Candidatus Woesearchaeota archaeon | reverse complement strand
GTGCTTTCGGTCTCGGCAACTCAAACTTTTACCTACCTGTTCTAAACAACCAAGAATGGGACGAAAACTTCAAATCCTACAGTTTCTGGAGCGGAAGATTTTACGCAAGAGCTGAAAGCATTTACAACAACCGCGCCGAAATAGGAATCTACCGAGACAGCGGAAGACGTATCGCCAGCGTCATACTAAACGAAAAAGAACTCTCTGACTCAATCTATCTCCCAGGATTCAACTGCCTCGCAGGACTTAAAATAAGATTAAACAGCCTCGACATCCCAGACTCAACAGCAAAGCTAAACATCAACGGCGATTTAACGGAAGTCAGGGAAGGCGAATCATTCCTAGAAAACCAGTGCACTGTCAGAGGCATAAACAAAAAAGGACTTTACGAAGAAACCGAAATCTACTGCAAAGACGAAGGAAGATTCGAACTCGCCGTCTCGCCAAAAGTAAAACTCAAAATCTGTGACAGCGACGGAGGCAATTGCGACACAGTTGAAAAAAGCGTCGGCGAAATTTTATACCACGACGAAATTTCAGGCAGAAACGTTTTCCTCGGCCACATCGGAGAAAACTCAGAAGGAAACCTTTTCATCATTCCCGTTCTCGCAAACAAATTCACAAAAGAAGAATTCATAAATTCAATAGACATAGAAATTGCAGACTCAATCGCAAAACAAGAAGACTTTTTCAGAGGCGGAAAAGCCCAAAATGCATTAGAAATAATAAAAATCCTCGGAGTCAGCATAACACAACTCGTCGACATCATCGCGTCAGGAAGCGCATACGATTACCCAATTTATCAAGACCAAGAAAAAGTCGTAAACTTTGGATTGCAAAACCTAATAGACCAGTATATAAGAGTAAAAAACATATTCACAGGAGGAGGCCTTTCATCTCTGACAGAAGATCTTTACACTGAAAAAAAAGTAAAACTTATAGGAATCACCTCGCCAATCAACATAGAACTAAACGAAAACGCACGAAAATATTACGACAACGCAATCCGAGATTTCGGAAACGTCGTGAACAACTATCCCAATGAAAAATTCCCTGCAACAGATTCAATTTTCGAAGGCGAAAAAGCATTTTCAAAAATAATTCAAACAGCCTATTCAATGAACCAATTAGAAGACGCATCAAATTTCTGCACAGAGTTCAAAGAAAAATATCCAAACTCCGCAAAACTTGCAGAAGTCCAAAACCTTTGCTCATCAATTTACTTATCAAGCGACAGCGTTAATTCAAAACCAGTAAATATAAATGGCAATGTAAAAGAAATCTTCTTCCAAGGAATTTCAGAACCAAGCGAAGATGAGTACAGCGTCAACGTAGTGCTAAGCGGTGCAGGAGAATACTCGGGAAGTTTCATACTGGGCAAAGATGAAAAACTAATTGTCTCAGACACGGAATTCTTAACATTGCTAAATCTTGACGACGACAAAGCAGTTTTTGATATTTCAGAAATTGAAAAAGAATCAGGAACAAAAACGATACAAAGAGGTGCGAGCGCAGGACTGAAAGGAAACAGTTCCACATACACTTTAAGCGTCCAGGACATAAACCTAAAAAAAGTCGCAAAAGTCTCACTCCAATCAGACATAAGAAACGCTGAAAGTAAAGCAAATTTATCTTTCGAAATAGGAATTGAAAAAAGGGCTGTCAAACTCTCACCGAACAAAATTAGAGAAACAATTGACAAACTCGACAACTCAATAGATAAAGTAAGCCACATCTCCGACGATATTTTAAACCCAGTCGTAAAAGGCTTGACAGGAGCATGCCTTGCAACTCAGGGAGTTTTAATGCTAAAAAACCTCTGGAGCAATAAAGGCGGAAGCGCTCTCGCGCGACAAAGCATAATGCGGGGCGACGGAGGATGGTATGACAAATGTTCAATTGACATCAAAAACAACAAATACGATTCTTTTGATGAATGTTTCAGTGAAAATTCAGATTTAATAGACGAAGATGTAAGAGTGTACAACCAATATCTCCAACAACAAAACGATAAAATAAAAAACTTCCAAAAACAATATTCTGAAAACGGCCTTTTCGGAGTGGATGAAGTTAACACAGTCAAATTTGAAAAAGATTATATAGCTCAGTCAAAATCAGAATTAAAACAAAATCTAAAATCAAAATTTGGAAATTCAATCCCATTAAAAAGCGGCGACATAGACGTAGATAATTTTGTAGATAACCTCGACAGCGACGAAATCTCATTTGAATCATTCAGAGAACTCGAGCTCAACGCGAACGTAGAAGGAAGTTCCAGTCTAAATGAAATCCTAAATGACAGACTCCAATCACAAATTGCAACAATCCACAAAAGCAATATAGATTTAAACAACATAGATAGTTTAGCATCAGATTTCGGCATTAGCGAAAACGACGTTTCATTTGTCCTAAACGAAAACGCAGAACCTTACAGTTACAGAGGAAAAACTTATGAGTCAATAAAAGACAAAGTAACTTTAGAAGGTGTAAATGAAAAAGCACCCGTCCAGATTTTCATAACAAGCGCAGGAGAAAAATACATCGCAGAACTTGAAAAAGGAACCAAAACCGATTACGCAATAAAAAACCTCTACGACACTTCTGGGAAAAAACTCAACAACTCTGTAAAATACAATTTAGGAATTTATTTCAAACAATATGATTCAGACAGTTACGAAAACAATTACGTCGCGTCTTACGGAGAAAAAACACCCGTCCTCAGATATTTTGAAACAGAACCCTACAAAGGCCTACCATCGTTAATCCCATTCGATCTAAAAGAAGGATGGTACGTTTCAATAAAACCGACACTGCCTTTAGGCCTTTTCAGTTCCGTCAGTGAAAACTCAGGAATTGCTTCATATCACGCATCAGGCAAAGTGAACAGTTTCTGGGTCTGCAACGTCGGCGAAGACGGAATAGAACAAGAAAGAGGTGGTGATGATATTTGCGAGTTAATCAACATTGGAACAAGACAACCCCACAATCAATTCCCAGGATTAGACAAGAGCCAAGCAAGTTCAATAATTGAAGATGCATTCAACGCAGTCGCGCAAGCCTCAAGCGCATATCCCTCAAACGAGGTTTTCATAACAAGCCCAAGAGGTGAAAGACAAAGAATAAAAGTCGGCGAGCCAGCTGTCGAAGTCCCAGACATGCAATGCCAAGATTTCATGTCACCATCAGATTGCAAAATCTTATTCAACGTATGCGACCCAGTAATATGCCCAAGCTCAAGATGCGACCTCGGCGGAGCGTTCCCAGTAAGGGACGTTGTCCAAACAGGAGTTGTAGGAAGTATATTTTTATGTTTACCAAACTCAGTCGCAGCAGGCGGAGATGTTTACATCCCTGTCTGTTTAACAGGAATTAAAGCAGGACTTGACGGATGGCTTTCTGTTGAAAAAGATTACAAAAAATGCCTTGAACACAGTTTAGAAACAGGTCAACAAATCGGAATCTGCGACGAAATCCATAGTATTTACGGATGCGAATTTTTCTGGAGACAAGTAGCCCCTGTCGCAAGTGTTGCACTTCCAAAACTCGCTGAATACGCGCTCGGTGGAACAAAAGGCGGAGGAGAATATCTAGGCGTTCAAAGCGCTTTAGAAAACGCCCAAAACTCAGTTGAATATTTCAAAGACTATTATGCAAAAGAAGCATTCGACGCGTTCCAGTTAAGATCAACAGATGAAGCAGGAAGCGCAGTATGCAAAGTCTATGTCTCGGGAACATTCCCGACCAGCGTCGACGCTTTAAACTCTCTCGCAGAACCCCGTTCACCACCACAATTCACAGCAAGATTCGACGAAATCCCATTCACAACCGCAACAAACCCCCCAGTATCACACTACAAAGTTTTCTACCAAATTTATGCAGGCAACGACGCCGGAGTCTACTACAGCGTCTACCTAAAAGGAACATCTGAAAGCTCATTTTACCAAGACACGGGAGGAATAAGAATAATCGCGCAGGACTTTTTGCCAGCAGGCGAATCAATCGCAAACACTCCAGACTTCACAGCTCCATCAGGATACAAAGAACTATGCGTCATGATAAATGGGCAAGAAGAATGCGGATTCCAACAAGTCACAACAAACTTCGCACTAAATTACGTCAAAGACCAATACGTAGCCCAACAAGCAAAACAAGGAGACATAACAAAAACAAGTGAATGCATTTCCGGAAGCGCAGGCGTTAACATTTACAACTTGCTGAATCCAAATCTCCAAGAAGGCATTGACAATTCAGTAAATCCTGAAATTTACAATCTCGGAATAACAAGAGTGTGCGCAACAGAAAATCCTGGCAAAGGAAGCGACAAATTATGGGACAACCCAAATCAATCTAGATGGAAACCGGTCGGCTACTGCGACGACGAAAACATAAAATGCTGGCTCGACTCAAACAGCATCGAAAACGCAATCAAAAACATAGACCTGCAAGAAGACGTTCTACAAGAACGAAATAAAAAATATCAAGAAATATTATTAGGAGAAGGCAACTACATAAAAACAGATTCTGAATTAACAAGTGAATTAAAAAACCTTAAAGAGTCAACAACGGAAGAAGAAATTGGCACCAACATAAATTTAATAGACGAAATTTTCGACAAAGTCATATTACTAAACCACAAAGCACACTTGTTCTACCTTCGAGAAACCGAATATGGAAAACTCGCGTTCAAGGAATTTGAAAAAGTCTTAATCCCGGGGATCTTCGACGTTTACTTAAACCCAATATTTTCAAAAACACTCCAAATCGGACAAAAATTCGAATTCACATTTTTAGGAACAAAACACACTTTAGAAATCCTCGAAGTCAACGGAAACAATTTAAAAGTCAGAATCTCAAGCGAACCAAAAACTTACGACTTCACATTTGACACTCCAAAATTAATTGACATTAATCCAAAATATCCCGGAGGCGACATAAGCGTCACATTCAAAAAATCAAACAATGAAATAACTATCAGTATTTTCTCAATCATCGACGAAGACATAAACATCGACGAAGAATCCGTATATGCAAACGCCCTTCAAGAAGAAGCAAACACATTGCAAAGAGAACTCGGAGTTTCACACGAAGAATTTTCATCTCCGGTTTTTGAATTCCAAGATGGAAAACTTGAAGAAAACGTTTTTTACAAGTATGAAAACAAAAAATGGCAGTGGTCACCGGGAGGCGGACAATGGTTTGACGCAAATGATATTGACAAAGAGGTTGAATACCTTGATGAAGAATCTTTATCAATAATTGAAGAGGGCAAACTTTCAGAAACAAATAAAAACTTCACACAAAAACTTTACAAACAAACCTATGAAGAAGGACTAAGAACACTTGTCCAAAGAACAGTTGCAAATAACGAAGACTTAAATTTAGTTGAAGAAATATGGGGAAGTATTTTCGGAGGTACAGACACGAAACTCTCAACTCAATATGTTGAACTTAACAACAAAAAAACCTTAAAAATGAAAAAAGGAAAAAACATTTATTTTGTTTTCGAAACAGGCGAATGGTTGTGGAGCTACGACGATAATCCTGCAACACCTGTAACGCAAGAATTTGACACATGGACTAAAGAAGACATCTTGCCAGAATACAAAACCTTGCTAAGCTCTTTACAATCTGTAAGAACTTTCGAAACAGGTGCAATGATAATTTTCAATTACGACCCCGAAAAATCAAAATTAAAAAACAGAGAAAGCATTTCATACAAATTCCAGCAAAGAACTTCTGGAGAAATTTTAAATGTAATGAACTGGGCAAAACAACATTCAATCTCTAGAAGAACCTGTAATTGTGAAGATAATTGCGCAGACTATGCAGAGAACATTGTAAAATACTCCCAGCAAAATCAAATCCCAGATTCAGTTTTAACACTGTCTTTAATGATGCAAGAAAGCAATTGCGAGAACGACGCATTTTCAGGAAGCTCAACAGGATTAATGCAAATCAACTTAAAACACTGCGGAAACTATGGTCTGCCCTCAAACACCGAAGAATGCAAAAATGAACTCATATCAAATACTGAAAAAAACATTGAAGTCGGAACACAAATACTAAAAGAAAATTTTGTTGCCTACAGAGATGGAGTAATTTTCGGAGGATGCTACAACAAAAACGCCAAATACTACAAATGGGAAGCAGCTCTGAGAGGCTACAACGGATTAGGATGCAACAAAAATTTCCCAGAACAAGACAACTTTGTCGAAGAAGTCATACAGAGATATGAAATTTTAAGTTCTTTTGTGAATTAAAAAACACCCACAATTTATTTTAGAAACCTCTCTTTTCGTTTAAAACAACAAGAATTTCCTGAGGGTTCTTCACAACTCCAGCGTCTCGAATCCTATAAATGCGGAGTAAAGGATTCGAACCTTCGTAGGCACTAAGCCAGCAGATCTTGAGTCTGCCCCGTTTGACCACTCCGGCAACTCCGCATTAAAAATCTTCTAATTCCCACACAGACTTTGGAAAAACTCTTAAATAACAAAACTTCCAAACACAATAATCATAAAATAATTCAATTTAAAAGACTTTTTATATCAAATAAACAAATAAAACAAGAAATTATTTCTGATTTTTATAAATAGATGCCAGAACTATAGTGATAACAATCGCAACAGCTGCGAAAACAAAATTCAAAGTCCCGCCCCTGTAACCAATCAGAAAACCAATAGCTATACCAAAAAATAAATTAGTAAGCTTCGAAATCCTAACACTGTCACCTTTTTTTGCCATTTTAAATTAAAGAATCCAGGGTTTAAAAACTTTTTTTCACAACCAAAAACTTCATTCCTCAAAAACCAAATTTTTCCGAACAAGTTCTACGCATACTCTACAATTAATCCAGTAAAATCAGTTTCGATAATCCTTAATTTTTTCCAAATTGTAATTAAAATATTCTCATCTCTATAATAGCTTCCCAACAAGTTCAGGGTTTCCCAATCAACAATTCATCAAATCCAAATTGTGGGCAAAGCTCAATCTAATAATTGATCATTAAGCGAGTAAAATCAATTTAACCATTATTTTTATCCTCGCGGTTTTCAATTTATTTTATTCAAGTAATAGTTTCCCACAATCTCAGTAATACAATCTCAACAAGTTCAGGGTTTCCATCAATAACTCTCTTGTTATATTTCAAACGAAGTGAGCCAATTTATAAAACTCTACTTCGTTCATAAATAAAACAAAATATTAACATAGTAAAATCAATCAACGAAATACCTTATCCCCGAGGTTTACATTAAAAGTTTGCATAAGATGCAAGTTTGCGAGCCAATTTTTTATTTCTTATTCAAGAAATTCCCCACCCCATCCTCTGCCTAACTTTCCACCAGAACTCTTCTCAATATAGTAAACATCCCCTTCTTCTAAATCACTCCCTATCCAAGCAAACTTATCCAAAGCTTCTTCAACTGTAATCTCACAATCTTCAGCAACATCATTCCAAGTCCACCCTCTTAGCACAGTTCTAACTTCAACATCTTTAACTTTCAAACTATCACCAACATTCAATTTTGCATAAAAATCTCCACTATGCGAAGAACCTGCATCATAAATCTCAACTCCATTCCAATTTGCAACAGCATGCCCCATAACAGGATGGCTGTAAATCCGTTCACCCAAATAATCAAGATTGTTCCCTTTTTTAACAACATACTTACCGTTGCTGGATTGCATCAAACTATCAAGAAAATTCTTTGGCACTACTTCCTTCAACCCCGACATTTGAACAACATGTGTCGTATCAGGCTTTTTCGTTTTAGAAGATTCAATTTTCTTAGAATCACCACCACATCCAAGAACCAATCCTGCAAAAACCAATGGCACAAGCAATTTACTCTTTAAACTTTTCATGACTAAAATAAAAAAATCCAGTTTAAATAGATTTATGTAATGGAAAGTATAATTTAAAAATCATAATCTTTAAATTTAAATTTAATCGTCTTAATTTTTCTCCCATTGTAATTCTTCCTAAAAACATTAAAATCCAAATGTGGCTCAGAACTCCAACCAGTATTCCCACTATAACCTATCGGCTGACCTTGTTTTACTTTATCCTTAACCTTAACTAAAGAGCCTTTATATTTGATATGTGAATAAGAAGCATAAGTCCCATCGCTGTTCTTTATTTCAATAAAATTCATATGATTCTTATAAGCATCCTCGCCTTTCTTTTCATCCTTATCAGAATAATTCTTTTTTCCAGAGTCTTTTACCTTAACAACAGTTCCACCTCTTGAAGCTATTAATTCAGTTCCAACAGGCAACAAAAAATCAACAGAGTAGGTCATATCTTCATTATCTTCTGACCAATCCCTGTGGCTTCCTTCGTTAAATCCCTGCCCAATTCTTACAGGCCTTTTTTTAAATGGAATTATATAAGTCATTTCACCTTCCTCTTCCAGTATTTATCAAAATTTTTCTTAGTTAAATATTTATTTGATTGTTCAAAGGCATATTGACGTATTTTTGGGTCATATCTGTCTTCCGGAAATAATCTTGCAAATTTATCTTTTTTCAGATTCAAATCTCCCTTAAAACGCAATAATTTTTGGGCTTTTGCTTTACTTGAAGTCAACTCTAAAAAATCGATCATCACAATATGGTTATTTAGAACTCCAAAATTTCCAGTTGGCTTAAATGGCTTCCCCTGTATGCCGGATCCCCATAACATAAGAGTAAACTTTATGAATTTGTCAATTAGCCTTTTAGATTTTTTGACTTTCCTTTTTCTTATATATTCTTTTAATAACGTCCCTATAGTCTGAACCTTTTTTTGCTTGATTGTGCCCTTTTCTAAGAATTCAGGATAAGCAAGATATTTTAATGGCAATTTTGATCTTTTTATAATCTTAATAGACACATTAAAATCTTTTATTAATTTATTAGAAATTTCTTCCCTTTTATCAAGTCTCTCCGTATATTGCAGATGTTTTGTAATCTTCTCTTTTATTTCTTCTCTTGTTCTGGGAGTTTTAATGACAGGATCATCATACTCATCAACCCACATTTGCTATCCTCCATGTCTTTTTTTTCATTTTCAAAAATGCAAAACCTTAAACGCTTTTAATCCTTGAAATCTTTCCGGCTTAATTTCTACTTTCGAAATCTTCGAATGCCTCGGTCCCTTTTTACAAAGTTCAATCATTTTATTAACATCATCAGTATTCCCTTCCAAAAAAATCTCAACTCTCCCATCTTCCAAATTTCTCACAAAACCCTTAACGTTAAGTTTTTCGGCATTCTCCTTAATAAACGCTCGGAAAAAAACCCCTTGCACAATGCCATCAACATAAAGCCTACATGATTTTTTCATAATATATTATCCAAATAAGAGTTTATAATTTTAACTTCAATCACAATTTATCTCTCAAAATACAACTCTTATAAAAGAAAAAACCCTTATTAAATGATGAAGAAAAAACAAAAATTAACAGGCAAAACTAAAATAATAATTCTGATTTCAGGGGTTGTATTGGCAATTATACTAATCGTAGCCTTTTCAGGAAAAGAATCAGAAATAAATTCAAACACAAATATTGACAACGAAGAAACTTTTAATGGTGTAGAAATCTCTCCGCAAGAACTAATCCTCAACAAAGAACAATATGAAAATCAAGAAATTTTAATTAAAAACGTCCTTGTGCCCGACCCAAATTTTGCGTACATTGAAAAAGATGATGGAAGCAAAGAAAGACTTTTCATTGAACCAAAAAAATCTGAATTCTGTCTTTACTTTGATTTAGAAGGAAAACTTCAAAAAGACTCTTCAAAAAGCACAGGCTGGATTTTTAACATGGATAAATTTACTTGTGTTAGTACAAATTAAATCTCGACAACATCCAAATCCTCAGCAATCTTAGAATTTTTAAAAATCGTTTTAGCTTCCTTTAAAATTGCTCCAGAATTTTTCTCATACCTCTGACTCAGGTGATTCAAAAAAAGAGTTTTAACTTTTGCTTTCTTCGCAACTTCCGCCGCCTGCTTCGCAGTCATATGTTTATACTCGTAAGCTTCATCTTTGAGCTCATCCAAAAAAGAACTCTCACAAATCAAAACATCTGCTCCTTTAACAAAACTCACAATCTTCGAATTAAACATAGTATCAGAAACAATAGAAATCTTTTTCTCATTTTCAACAAAAGTCAAATCTTTAAATTTAAATTTTTTCCTGCCAACA